>JAQTOP010000017.1 GCA_028713285.1 Terrimicrobiaceae bacterium | reverse complement strand
CGATTTTTGTGAACGCGCCGGCGGATGCGAAAATCGTGCGGGAGGAAATCTTCGGTCCCGTGCTCGTGGTTGACACGTTCGACACCGAGGAGGAGGCGATCCGCAAGGCGAACGACACGCCCTACGGCCTCGCGGGCGCGGTGTTTTCGAAGGATGGCGCGCGCGCCCAGCGCGTGATCCGGCGATTGCGCGCCGGCGTGACGTGGATTAATACCTTCCACTTCACCTTCAATGAGGCCCCCTGGGGCGGCTACAAGCGGAGCGGCTTCGGCCGCGAACTCGGGTCCTATGGCTACGACGCCTACACCGAGGTGAAGCAGATCACCGCGCACCTCGCGCCGGGTCCCCTCGGGTGGTTCAAGGGCCTGGGCTGAGCCGCTACCGCGCCGCCGTCCACACCCAATCGTCCGCGGTCGCCGGGCCGAGCAGCGGGCTCGTATTCGCGCTGCTGCCGCCGTCGTCCCGGGCGTTCCAGCCCCTGCCGTAGAGCGTGTAGTCGTCCGGGCCCGTGGCGCGGTAAAAATAGGATCCGCCGCCGATCACGTCGCGCGGAATCCGGTCGATCCACCGCGGGGCGAGTTCGGCGAGCTCGCCGGGCACGTGTCCGGTGGCGCGGCGGTGCCGTTCGATCGCGCAGGCGATGCGGGCGAAGTCGAGTCGAGCCTGCGTATAGGCGGCTGCGCGGGCGGCGTTCGCGAAGGTGGGCAGCACGAGGACGGTGAGCGGGGTGCGGAA
The DNA here is from genome assembly GCA_028713285.1 of Terrimicrobiaceae bacterium. Classification (GTDB taxonomy): domain Bacteria; phylum Verrucomicrobiota; class Verrucomicrobiia; order Chthoniobacterales; family JAATET01; genus JAATET01. The sequence goes on along the minus strand of JAQTOP010000017.1, from coordinate 46,491 downwards.
AAATTCCATTGGGTCGTTCCGCACCGCGCCGATGCGGGCGCTCCACTCGGCCAGCGCCCACGGGCGGATGAAGCCGTTGTGAATGACGAGGCCGAGCCAGTCCTGTGTGAGTGTCGCGTAGTTCGCCCGATCCCGCTGCACCCATCCCGATGGGCGCAGGGCCCAGACGACGCGGCACAGCGTGCTCGTGAGCCATTCGGAAATCCGCGAGCGAAAATCGACGAAGGTGAAGAGCGCCTCCGCCCGGGCATTCAGCGCCTCGGGCGACGTGAGGAAGAGCGCGCGTTCGCCGCGCACGCCTTCGCGGAAGTCGTCTAGCGGATGGAAGCCGCCGAGCGCGGCCTCGATGTCGGCGAGGTCGGCATCGGACCACGCACGCTGCGCGAGCCCGTCGCCCGCGATGTCGAGCGCATGGCCGAGCATCATCTGGCCGGCGAAGCAGCCCGCCAGCATGGGCGGCTGGTTGGACCGCCCGGCGAGGCGCGCGATGAGTTCAAAATCCGCCAGCGCGCTTGCGGATTGACGCCCGGCGACCGCGGCGGTGGCGCGGGCGGCGAGCACTTCGGACGTGCGCTTGAGCGGCCAGAGGAAGGTCTGCGGCGCCTCGAGGCCGAGGGCGGATTTCTCGGGCCACACCGAATCGGGGCGCGCGGCGGCAAGGCGGATCGCGTTCAGGAGCGGCTCCATCGGCGCGAGACCTTCCAGCACGACGTGGGCGGCGGCCGGCGCGTCGCCGTCGAACTCCGGGTCAAAGCGCCGGGCGAGGGCGACGAGCGCGGATTCGTCGGCATCGGCCGGCGGGCGCGCCGGCGGCGGCAGCTTGAGTTCATAGACGCTGGCCCGGCGGGGACTGTAGAACGTGAACAGCTCGCGAAAGATCGGCGCGGCGGCCATGTTTCGCGCATCGGGCACCGGCTGTGGCCGCATGGCATCGACGGTGAGGGGTTCGCCCGCCGCCTGCAGGGCCGCCTCGGCCTGCCGCCAGACCGCGCCGCCGGTCCAATTCTCGTAGCCGTAAAACCAGGCCGCGGCGAGCGCGGGCAACAGCAGGGGCGCGGCCAAAACGAGGAGCAGAGCGCGTCGCATATTCTTCAGCCCGGTTGCGGCGCCCGGGATGGCGCCGGCTGAAAGGTAGCGCGCCCGCCGCCGCCGGTCGAATTCTAATCCGTCCTACGTCGCGGCGTCGCCCATTTTCCAAACCCAATCCTCGGCTTTGTCGGCAGCCTTCGGCGAGGGCCTCTTGTCGCTGCCGCCGTCATCGACGCCATTCCATCCGACGCTGTAAAGGATATAGGAATCGGCGCCGGTGACTCGATAGTGGAAGGGTCCGCCGTTGATCGGATCATGTGGCATTCCGGAAAGAAATTCCGGATGCAAAGCCTCCAGCGTCGCGGGAAGGGATCCGCGAGCCAGCCGGTATCGCTCAATGCCGCAGGCGATGCGGGCTTCGTCGATCATGGCCTGGGCATGGATGGCTCTGGGGACTGAAATAAGCAGCGCGGGAAGAGCCATCGACGTAAAGAGTTCGGGCAAGGGCGCAAATGGAGCGGCCATCCTTTTCCGAAATGTTTCGTCGGGGTGAACGATGGATTCGGGGCGGTTGGAATTCTCCCCGGCAAGCCATTCGATGACCGGCTGCAGCGACTCTGCGTAGGCGCTGCGGTCTTTATTGATCCATCCGGCTGGATACAGTGCCCAAGCCATGCCGACCCACTGGCGGCTCCCATCTGCCTTGGTTCGGGGCTCACCGAGGTTCAGCACGTCGGGGATTCCCTGCGCGGAGAGTCGAGGGAGCCACTCGGTAAAGATCACCCGCTCGCCTCGGAGGGCCATGGCGAGACCGGATGCGAGCGGGATGCCGGCCAGCTCTCGCTGGATCGTCTCGAGCGCTGCGGCTGTCCAAGCGTGGCGCTCCAGGCCGAATCGCACGACTTCCACGTCCAGGCGGACCAGCGCTTGTTGGAGGAGGTGGGAAATCACGACACGCGGTTCTGCGCAGCGGCTGGCAAGATTCAGGATGAGCTGGAAGTCGGCAACCGCAGCGGATGAATCCCCGAGCTCGAGATGCGCCCGGGCTTCCACCGAGAGCGCCTGCCCCAGGGCCAGGAGTGGCTGGATGTGGTCGACTCTCATTCGGAAACCCTCGCGGTAATCGGAAGGCCAGACGGTGCCGGGGCGTCTGGCCGCCTCGCGCACTTCGTCGAGGAGCGGTTTCCATTTTGCCGTCTGGTCGAGGATGACCCGCGCGGCATCGGCATCGGAACCTGCGAAGGCTGGATCGACCTTGCGGGCGGCATTCGCAAGCGGCGAAGAGCCATTCCTGGAAGCGCCGGTGAAGCCGTGGATGGCGGACAGGCGCCATTGCTTCCGGTCGTGAATCCGGCCGATTTCGGCGAAGATCGGCGCGGCGGCGAAATTCATGGCATCGGGAATCGGCTGCGGTTCGATCTCGGCAATCGTGAGCGGTTCGCCCTTGGCGCGCAGCCCGGCTTCGACGGCTTTCCAGCGGCGCGCACCCGCCCAATCCGTCCACGCGTAGAAAAGAACGAGGAGCGTGGCGGCGGCGGCAAGGCCGACAAGGGCGATGCGGAGAAGGTGTTTTTTCATGAGCGCGGGCGGACGAGGATGAACTCCTCTTCGATGCGGATGCGGGTCGGCGGCGGGGACTCGGGCGACGCGAATTCCAGCGCGGCGTAGCGGCGTATCTCATCGCAATGCGCGGCGATCTCCGCCGCGCTTGCAGGCGGTCCAGGAGGTGTCGGGATGAACGGCGTGGTCGCGCGCAGCGCAAAAATCGCGAGCCAGGTTGCGGCGACGGCGCCCCACGCGAGCCGCTCGGCCCGATGGAAACCGGTCGGCCGTCGCGCGGCGGCCACGCCCTCCAGGACGCCGGCTTTCCATGCGCCCGGGAGCCGGCGCGGAGTGAGCGCGGCGAGGCATTTTTCCAACTCAGGCGCGTTCATTTTCGATGGAAGGACGCATGGCGGCGCGCAATTTGTCTAACGCGTAGCGGTAGCGGCTGGCGGCCGTGTGGGTGGGAATGCCGAGGGCGCTGCTGATTTCGCGGAACGTGAGGTTGTCCCAGATCTTCAAATGCACCACCGCGCGCTGGTCCGCAGGCAGGTCCGCCATCCCGGCGATCAACAGCGCGGAGAGCTCCGCATGCTCCGCGTCGTGCGATGGCGGCGGGAAGCAGCCGGAGTCGGCCAGGCTTCGCTCGAGGGTGCGCGCGCGGGCGGCGGCGGCGCGCACGTGATCGATCCAGGCATTGTGCGCGAGGCGGAGAAGATAAGGCCGGGGTTTCCGAATGAGCGGAATGCGCCGCCGGGCGAGCCGCAAAAAGACCTCCTGGAGCAGGTCGCGCGTGGTCTCCTCGCAACGCGTGAGATGCAGCAGAAAGGCGAATACGCTTTGCGCGTGCGCGTCATAAAGAGACTCGAGCCGACGGGAGGTCACCGGGAGATAGAGACGCGACGGCGTGCGCAATTTGTCTAATGAATTCGCCGCGAGCCTGCGCGAATGGGCCGGAGCGCAACTTTCAGATGGTGTGCGTTTCGCAACGCCACTACAGTGCGGCACGGATGAGTGCGATGGTGGAGCTGCGGCGGATCAACAAGCGATTCGGCGACTTCACCGCACTGAGCAATGTCGATTTCGAGATTCGCGAGGGCGAGTTCATGACGTTTCTCGGCCCCTCGGGCTGCGGCAAGACGACGTGCCTGCGCCTCATCAGCGGCTTCGATCTGCCGACCTCCGGACAGGTCTTCATCGGCGGCAAGGATGTCACCCAGGATCCGCCCTACCGCCGGGACGTAAACCAGGTTTTCCAAAGCTACGCGCTGTTCCCGCATCTCACGATTTACGAAAACATCGCCTTCGGATTGCGGATGAAGGGCGTGACGCCCGCCGAGGTGAAGCGCCGCGTGGACCACGTGGTCGAGATGACTTCGCTCGGCGAGTTCGTGCAGCGCCGCCCCGCGCAGATGTCCGGCGGCCAGCGGCAGCGCGTGGCGCTCGCCCGCGCCATCGTCTGCGAGCCGAAGGTGCTGCTGCTGGACGAACCGCTCTCCGCGCTCGATGCGAAACTGCGCCAGCAGATGCGTCTCGAACTCAAGCAGCTCCAGAAGCGCCTCGGCATCACGTTCGTCTTCGTTACCCACGACCAGGAGGAGGCGCTCACGATGAGCGACCGCATCGCCGTGATGAACCGCGGCTGCGTCGAACAGATCGGCACCGTCGCCGACATCTACTACGAGCCCGCCACGCGCTTCGTCGCCAGCTTCATCGGCGAAACGAATATCGTGAGCGCCCGCGTGCTTCAGCGCGGCGAAGGATTTCTGCTCTGCGAGACCGAGGGCGGGCTGCAGGTCAGGGTGCGCCCGAATCCCCGGGTCACCGACGACGAGGTGCTGCTCTCGCTGCGGCCCGAAAAGATCCGCGTCTCCCGCAAGCAGCCCGCTGGAGAGAACATCTTTCCCGCGCGCATCGCCGTGGAGATATTCAAAGGGGCGGTGGACGAACTCACGCTGTCCTGCGCGGGCGGCCTCGAACTCGGCGCGATCCTGGCCAACGACGGAGAGGCCGAATTCGACTTCCACGAAGGCGAGCAGGTCTTTTTCCGCATCCAGCCCGCCGACATCAGCATCATCGCAGCGTAGCCTCCTTCTCTGGAAAGACAGAGAAATGTCGCAAACAGGACAGCGCGTGGCGAAAATCGTTCAAAAATAAATGCAAAAAATGGTTGACGTGCTGGGAGGGAGGCAGTTAAACGCCTTGGCATGCTCCGTGCTTGTTGAGAGGGAGCAATCATGCCTAACCATGATTGATTCGCGAACGGCCCTGCCGCCCACGGATCTTTCAACAAAAACAAAGAACCAAACAACCCTATGAAACTCGCTACAAAGTTTGCTGCGGTCCTCGGCACGGCGGCTCTGCTCTCCAGCAGCGCTCTCTTCGCTGGTGACGGCAAGTCCTTCAAAGAAGTCAAAGAAGTCGTCGAACCGGCCAAACAATGGTGGACAGCCTCGCTGAGCACCGGTTGGGACAGCCTCTATATGTTCCGCGGCGTGAATACGCTGCCGAACCCCAACAACGGCTACGGCTCCAGTCTCTACTGGACCCAGCTGAGTGTGACATTCAACCTCACGGATAACGACTTCCTCACGCTCGCAGGCTGGACGGCCTTCGGTCTCACCGACTCCACGTACAAGGAGTTCGACGCGATCGCGACCTACACCCACACCTTCGGCAACCTGTCCGTTCACCTGGGTTACACGCTCTACGCGCTGCTCAACGCCAACCAGACCGGTCTCTACTCGAATGAGGTGAACACCGGCGTGGCTTACAAGTTCGCGTTTGGCTCGATCACGGTGACGCCTGCCCTCAACTACTACTTCAATGTCGGCCCGAACATCGGCACCGGTGGTTATGTTGAGCAGTGCGCCAGCTATCTTGAAGCCCGCGTGGATGGCTCGGTGCCCGTCTTCAAGGACATCATCTCGCTTGCGCCTTACGTTTCGTTCGGCACGAGCTTCCGCTATAACTTCACGACGCACGACAATCCGCCGTCGCCGTTCGTGGGCACGAACAACATCCAGACGGGTGTGTCCCTGCCGATCGCAGTATCCAAAAACATCTCGCTGGCCCCTTATGTGGCCTACAGCTATCAGTGGTATGGCCTCGTTGGCACGACTCCGAGCACCTTCTGGGGTGGCGGATCGGTGACCTTCACGTTCTAATCCCACTAGCTTAGAACCTTCGAAAGGCCCTCCCGCAATTGCGGGAGGGCCTTTCTTTTTGTGCAATTCCTGCCTTCGCTACGGTTCCGGTTCGGTCGCCGAATTCCGGCGTGACAAGCGACGAAGGACGCGGATATTCGACTTCATGGAAACTCTGGAGTTGCTGGGCGCCGCGCTGGGGCTCGCCACGCTGGCGGGCATCAATCTCTATCTCACGGTCTTTATCAGCGGACTAGCCATTCAGCAGGGCTGGATCACGCTGCATCCTCAATACGAGCAGCTTGCCGTGTTGGGCGACCCGGTGATCGTCGGGGTCGCAGGCACGCTGTTCGTGATCGAATTCTTTGCGGACAAAGTGCCATGGGTGGACTCGCTTTGGGATTCCGTCCACACCTTCATCCGGCCGGTGGGTGGCGCGATGCTTGCGGTCACCGCCCTTGGCGTTTCGCATCCCGTTTATAGCGTGGTGGTTGGGCTTCTCGCGGGCGGAATGGCTCTTGCCGCGCACGGCGCCAAAGCCGGCACGCGACTCCTGGCGAACGCCTCTCCCGAACCCTTCTCGAACATCGGTCTCAGCCTGGCCGAAGATGCGACCGTTCTCGGCGGCCTGGCGTTGATTTACACGCATCCGATCGTCGCGCTCGTTCTGGCGGTGATCGGTGTCTGCCTGACCGTCTGGCTTGCGCCGCGCATTTTCGGCGCAGCGCGGGCGATGCTTTGGTTCGCCTGGCGGCGCGTGAGCCTGCCCACCGGGGATGCGAACGCCGCAGCGGTGCCGGAGTTGCCGCCCGACCTGGAAATCGCCCTGCACCGCGCGCGCGGCGAAGATGCCGCTTTGCAATGGGCGGCGCCGTGTGTCAGCGGTCGCGGCGAACACCTGCGCGGAAATATTTTCGGCTGGCTGCTGCTGACCGGTGGGGCGACAGGCGGGCTGGATTTCGCCCGCAACGCCGGAAGCCGTCCGCTGCTTCAATCGATCCCGTTGGATGGCTGGAAGGCGATGCACCGGCGCGGGATGGTATGCGACCGCGTCGTCGTTTACCGGCTGGCTGACGGAAAAAAGCAGACCTTCCAATTCGACCGCTCGCGCCGCGAGCTGGCATCGGAACTCGTGCGGAGGTTGAATGCCCGCGCAGCCGCATCGGTCGTCCGCGACACGGTGGTCTCCGCCGCGTAGGCTGGAGATTTACGCTCCGATCTGAACCGTGAGCGATTGCGCGATCCGGTCGGCGTGGGCGTTGATAATGCCCTCGTCGCGGCCTTCGATGAGCAGCCGGATCTTGGGTTCCGTGCCGGAGTAGCGCAGAAGCACACGACCTTTACCCGCCAGGGCCTGCTCGGTTTCCACGATCAACCCGGCTACGTCGCGCAACGATTCGATGGGTGGTTTCTCGCGCACCTTGAGATTGCGTTGCGCCTGGGGATACTTCCGCAGGCAGCGCTTCAAGTCGCTGAGCGGACGGCCCGTCTCGACCAGTATCTGCAGAATCTGCAACGCGCTCACAATGCCGTCGCCTGTCGTCGAAAACTCGCGGAAGATCATGTGCCCGCTTTGCTCGCCGCCGATGGAATATCCGCCGCGCAGCATCTCCTCGATCACGTGGCGGTCGCCGACTTTGGTGCGAATGACTTTGCCCCCCTGCGCCTCGAGCGCCTCATCGAGGCCGAAGTTGCTCATCACCGTCGCAACCAGCGTGTTGCCGGAAAGATTTCCTCGCTTCAGATTTTCGATGGCCGCAATGGCGAGAATTTCATCGCCATCGACGAGCTCCCCATTTTCGTCGCACAGCAAGACCCGGTCGGCGTCGCCATCATGGGTGATGCCAATCTGCGCGCCGGACTCGCGCACGAGCCGCTGAATCTCCTCCGGGTGCGTGCTGCCGCAATCCGCGTTGATGTTCGTGCCATTCGGCGCGTGATGCGCGATCACGAGATCGGCGCCGAGTTCCCGCAGGACGCACGGGGTCGATTTGTAAGCCGCGCCATTTGCGCAATCGACCGCGATGCGCAGCGACTCGAGCGTCATGCCGCGCGGGAAACTGCGCTTGGCGTGCTCGACATAGCGGCCAAGCGCGTCATCGATGCGCGCCGCGCGTCCGATCCTGCCGGCGGTCGGCCGGATGCTTTCGATCTCTCCGCTGAAGACCAATTGCTCGATGCGGGACTCAATCGCGTCGTCGAGCTTGTATCCGTCGTGCCGGAAAAACTTGATGCCGTTGTCCTCGTAGGGATTGTGCGATGCGCTGAGGACGATGCCCGCGTCGGCCCGCAGTGAGCGGGTGATGTAGGCGATGCCGGGCGTCGGCAGCGGACCGATGAGCAGGACATCCACACCCAGCGAAGTGATACCGGCGACCATCGCATTTTCGAGCATGTAGCCCGACAGGCGCGTGTCCTTGCCCAGCACGATTTTTGGACGTACGCCGTCCCGGCGGCCGTAGGGACCGCCGTTGCTGCTGAAGACATGGGCGGCCGCGCGTCCGAGCTTGAGCGCGGTCTCGGCGGTGACGGGTTCGATATTCGCGACGCCGCGAACGCCGTCGGTGCCGAAAAGCTTGCGGGAATCGGTCATTTTCTGGACTGGGTCGCCGCGGCGGGATCGGGCCACGGCTTTTCGGGGGGAGCCTGCTTGACGTTCTGCTTGATCACATACCACAGGCCGGCGGCAAGCAGCAGGCACGCGAGCTTAGGCCGCCAGCGATGGGTCAGTGTCTGGGCGATCTTCATACTTCTCCAACAGCAAAAGGTGGCTGAGGCGGTTGCGAAATTTTTCCACGTTCAGGTCACGCTCGATGATTCCGTTGTGGCAGATGGATACCTGTCCGGTCTCCTCGCTCACCACGATGGCGAGCGCGTCGGACTCCTCGCTCAAGCCCAGGCCGGCGCGGTGCCGCAGGCCGAGATTGCGGTCGAGATCTTCGCGCTGCGTGAGCGGGAAGATGCAGCCGGCGGCAACGATGCGGTCATTGGAAACGATCAGCCCGCCGTCGTGCAGCACGGTCTTCGGCTGAAAGATGGTCAGCACGAGCTCTTTCGAGTAATCGCAATCCACGCCCACTCCCGTCTCGGCGACGGCGCGGAGGTTGATCTCGCGTTCGATGGCGATCAGCGCTCCGAAGCCCTTTCCGGCGAGTTCGAACACGGTATCCGTGATTTCCTCGATAGTCTCCCGATTCTCGAATGCCGATCCGAAAAAACGGTGGCTCCCCAGCTCGGTGAGCGCGCGCCGCAGCTCCGGCTGAAAAATGACGACCAGGGCGATGATGAAGAAAAGCGAGAAGCTGCGCAGGAGCCAACTGATGACGACGAGATTCAGGAGCGTGGAAATGAGCGTGGACGCCAGGACGAGCAGGGCCAGACCAATAAGGATGCGGGCGCCCCGCGTGCCTTCGAGATAGGAGTAAATGTAAAACAGCGCGATCGCGAGAATGACGATCTCGATTGGAGCCGTCCAATTCTCGCGGACAAATGCCCAGGTTCCCTCGTCCATGCTCACACCCCGTAGAGGATCGCCTCCGTCATCCGCAGGGCCTCGCGATGGGGACGCGGCTCATGCACGCGGAAAATGCGCGCCCCGCGCTCGCGGCAGAGACTGGTCAGCGCGACCCCGGGCCAGAAACGGTCCGCCGGATTCTCGGATCCCGCCGGGCCGGCGAGAAAGGATTTGCGCGAGGCGCCGATCAGCACGGGGCGGCCATCGATGGAAAATGCGTCGCAGTGGCCAAGGAGCAGGTGGTTGTGCTCCGGCATCTTGCCGAAGCCGATTCCAGGGTCCATGGCCATTCGTGCGGGGTCGATGCCGGAGGCTACCGCCGCGTCGAATTGCTGTCTAAGAAAAATGCGAACCTCGGCGACGACGTCGCCATAGCGCGGGTCGATTTGCATCGTTCGCGGCGTGCCGCGCATGTGCATGAGGACGACGCCGGCGCCCGAGTCGCGCGCGACGCGTGGCATGGCCGGGTCGCCTGTGAGCGCGGTGACGTCGTTGATGATGTCCGCGCCGGCCGCCAGCGCCGCTTCGGCCACGCGCGCCTTGCATGTGTCGATGGAAATCAGCACGTCGGATGCGCCGCGAATCCGCTCGATCACCGGCAGGACGCGGGCGAGCTCGTACGCCTCGGGCACGGGCTCCGCTCCGGGCCGCGTGGACTCGCCGCCGACGTCGATGATGTCGGCGCCCTCGTCCGCCATCGCAAGCGCGTGCATGCAGGCGCGGTCGGGATCAATGAATGAGCCGCCATCCGAGAACGAGTCGGGGGTCACGTTCAGAATCCCCATGATCGCGCCGTGCCATGAAAGATCGAGCGCGCGGCGGCGGGTCTGCCACGCGAGCATTATTTGCGACGCTTCCTCCCGGCGCCCGCCAGCCGGATGGCCGTCGAGCGCCCGTGCGCGTCGAGGCCCTCGATCTCGCTGAAGGTTTGCAAATACGGGAGCGATTTGCGCAGGGATTCCTCGTCGAAGCGCACGATGCTCGTGCGGCGCTGAAATTGATCGGCCGTGAGCCCGGCGAAGGATTTTCCCGCCCCGCCCGTCGGCAGTTCATGACTCGGCCCGGCGAGGAAATCCCCGCCCACGACCGGCGAGATGCCGCCAAGGAAAATCGCGCCCGATGTGATCAACTCGCGCGCGACCTCGCCCGGCTCGCGCGTGGCCACGGAGACATGCTCGGAGGCGAAGGCGTTCCCGAGAGCGATGGCTTCATCCAGGTCGCGCACCTGCACGAGCAGCGCATTTTTCAGCGCTTCCTCGAGGTGGCCGGGGCGGGCGGATTGCGCCGTCTGCCGATCCACGGCGACCGTCACGGCGTCGAGCAGGGCCGCGGACGGCGTGAGCAGCACCGCGATGCTGCCGTGCCCGTGCTCCGACTGCGCGAGCAGGTCGGCGGCGATCCACTCGGCATTGGCGGAATCGTCGGCGATCACCAGCACTTCGCTCGGGCCGGGCAACAGGTCGATGGCGCACAACCCGACCGCCTGCCGTTTTGCCTCCACGACGTAGGCGTTGCCGGGGCCGAAGAGCTTGGCCACAGGCGCGATGGCCTTGGTGCCGAGCGCCAGGGCCGCGATGGCTTGCGCGCCGCCCACGCGATAAATTTCCGTCGCGCCGCAGATTCGCAGGGCCGCGAGCAGCGCCGGATCCACGCCGCCGTCCTTCGCGGAGGGAGTGACCGCGACGATCTGGGGCACGCCGGCGGCCTGCGCGAGCGTGCAGGTCATGATCGCCGTGGAGACGAGCGGCGCCGTGCCCCCGGGCACATAAATGCCCACGCGGTGAAACGGATCGAACCGCTCGCCGACAATCGCGCCCTGCCTGTTCTTCATGAACCAGCTTTCGCGCAGGCTCGCCCGGGCGAAGGCCAGCACATTCGCGCGCGCCGCGAGGATCGCCTTGCGCACCTTCGCGGGCAGGCCGTCCACGGCGTTCCCGATTTCCGGCTCGCCCACGCGGAGCTTCGTCGTCGTCAATTTTGGACCGCCGAATTTCTCGGTGAAGTGCAGCACCGCGCGGTCGCCGTCCTTCGCGACCGCTGCGAAAATCGCTTCGACGGTTTCCCGCACTGCCGGATCCGGGACGGAACGGCGGTCGAGGGCTTTGAGTTTCCCGAGGTATCCCTTCTCCGTGCAACGAACGATGCGCATCGTCCGGCCAGTGAAGCGCAAAAGCCGGGAGCTTCAAAGTCTTGACTCACTCAGGGCAAGCACGCGATTGCGCTGTGGGTGCAATTCCCGATTGAATTGAGGGAATCGGTGCTAGGCTTGTTCGATGAAGACGGTTCTGCTCGCTTCTGCGCTCGCGCTCGGCGCGGCCGTTTCGAGCATCGCCGATTCCAATCTCTACGGATTCCGCGAGAGCTATCGGGGCGCATCCATTTTGTCCGCGGGGCCGGATTCGCTTTCTGGAACGACGACCGCGAGTTTCAACGCGGCAAGAAACAGCGAGCGGGGCCGCTTCGAAACGGACACGGTCTTCCACTCCGGCTCGAATGCGATCCCACTGCCGAGCTCGCTGCGATTTCACGGGCGCCGGGTTTCTCTCTCCCTCGGGTCCGGGCCCGGCGCAGCCACTGGCACCGGCACTGTTTCCATCGGTGCGGATGTCATCAAGTTTTCCATTTCCACAAATTTCCTGGGTTCTCCCACGGTGGTCGTCGGCCGGATCAAGCGCACGAGCCGGGGCCTCCAGGTCGAGGAGACGCTCCACGCGCAGGGCGGGACGCAGAGGCTCACCTACAACCTGAAATCGAAACAGCCGCCGGGGTCCGGCTCGCAAGACGGACCCTTCGACCTCCCGCGGAACGGAAAGCAAAGCGGCGCGAGCCACGCGTCGGTCGGGATGTCCTGGGAAAATGACGCGGCGGCCCTCGCGCAACGCCTGACTGGCGCCGGCACGGCGGTGCGCATCGAGACGATTGCGCCGATTGCCTGCGAAAAGGACGGCACGCCCGCGGTCCTGCGCCTTTCCCGCGCGAGCAGCCTTGGGGACCTTGCGGTTTCTCTCGAGCTCTCCGGCAATTCCGATATCAGAAAAGGCTCGGCTTCCCCGGCGGATTACCATCTGCAGGACTCCGCCGGAAATGCGTTTGGCAGCCGGATCGTGATGCCTGCCGGTACATCCTCCATCGACCTGAAGGTGGTGCCCGTCGCCGATGGTTTGCATGAGGTGCCGGAAACGCTGACCGTTTCGCTGCGGCCCGACCCGAACTATCAAGTGGACGCGCCCGGCAGCGCCGTCGCGACCATTTGCGACGCCACGCAGGATCCGGCCAACGACAACATCTTTATCGCTTATCTTGCGCCGGCAGCGGGCGTGACCTCATCCGCCTCCGGAGTCTCCACCGTGCATCTGCGCGGGGACAATTCCAGCGCCCTGGTCGATCTCACGTTCAGCGGCCTGACGACCGCGCAATCCGCCGCGCACATCGGAGCGCCCACCTCCTCGGGCGGCGCCGGGCCCGACATCAAGGGACTGCCGCGCGGGCAGGTGACAGGCAATCCATGGACGATTGCCGCGGTGCAGTTTCTGACCACGGACCAGGCCGTTCTTGACGCGCTGTATTCGGGCCAGATTTCCATGAACGTGCTGACGGGCGGCTACCCGGATGGTGAAATTCGCGGCAATTACGTGATGAGCAGCGGATCGGCCGATCCGCCGGTTCCGCCCGATCCTCCCGCGGAAGGTGCGCTCACGGGAGAGGCGCTCCGGCGGGACGTCGCCCGGTTTCTCATGCAGGCGACGTTCGGCCCGACGCAGGCGGAAATCGACGCCCTCGCGGCGGACATCGACAGCCACGGCGGCGACCGCATCGCCGGCTACTCGGCATGGATCGATCAGCAGTTTGCCCTCGAGCAGACGCGCCTGCTCGACTACGTGCAGGCGGCCGATGCGCAGGAATGGGCGTTGCGAGGGACCGACCCGATCAACTATGTCTCCGGCAACGAGCCGGGCTACTCGAACCGCCGCCGCGGCTGGTGGACGCTGGCTGTGAAGGCAAGCGACGCCTTGCGCCAGCGCGTGGCTTTCGCGCTGAGCGAGATTTTCGTCGTCTCCGAATTCGACAGCGAGGTGCAGAATCGTCACTACGGTGCCGCGAATTATTACGACCTGCTCGGCCGCTATGCCGATGGGAATTACCGGGCGCTCCTCGGCGAAGTCAGCCGCAGTCCCATCATGGGAAAATACCTCAGCAGCCTGAAAAACCAGAAGGCGATCGTGGAGGCGGGCACCGGAAAAATCCTCGTCAGCCCGGATGAAAATTACGCCCGCGAGGTGATGCAGCTTTTCTCCATCGGGCTGGTCCAGCTCAATGCCGACGGCAGCGTCAAACTCAGCGCCACGGGCGGGCCGATACCGACTTACACGAACGCCGACATCACCGAACTCGCGCGGGTTTTGACGGGCTGGAGCTTCAGCAAGGTGAACGGCACGAAAGCCGCCGGCTATCCCGTGCAGGACAACACGAATTTCAACGCCGGCTACGGACCCTTGTATTTCCAGGCTGCGTGGTTGAACCCGATGAAGAACTTCGCAGCCTACCACGATACCGGATCGAAGGTCGTGCTCGGCACGACGATTCCGGCGGGCCTTTCCGGGGATCAGGATCTGGACGCCGCGCTGGACATCCTCGCGAACCACCCGAATGCGGCGTCGTTTATCGCGAGACGGCTCATCCAGCGCCTCGTCACCTCGAATCCCAGCGCGGGTTACATCTACCGCGTGGCGAAAGTCTTCGCGGATGACGGCGCCGCCCAGCGCGGGAATCTCAAGGCGGTCGTGAAGGCGATCCTGCTCGATCACGAAGCCCGCAGCGCCTCCGTGGCGCTGGAGGTGAGTCACGGCAAGCAGAAGGAGCCCATCCTCCGCTATGTGCAATTGCTGCGGGCCTTGGGAGGCGCCTCGGCGCTGCCGCTCTCCGACCTTTCCGCCTATGCCTATCCGGCGAGCCAGTTGGACAATTTCCCGGCCGGCGCCACGCGCTACCGCTACCCGGGCACCGACACGCAGCTCGCGCAGACGCCACAGGCGTCGCCGACCGTCTTCAATTGGTTCCTGCCCGACTACAGCCCGTCGGGCAATATCGCCGCCGCCGGTCTGGTCGCCCCGGAAATGCAGCTCACCACCGAAACGCAGGTGACCCAATCCATCAACTACGCCCGCGCGTTCACCGAGTCCGACACGGGGCAGGGAGTGAACGCTCTTTTCGGAGCCACGAACCAGACGCTCGACGACGTGAAGATCGACCGCAGCCCGCAAGTGAACGAATATAAAAGTCTCATCGCCGCCGGGAAAAGCGTGACCGAGGCGGTCACGGCGGTCGTGGACGACCTCGATCTTCTCCTCGCGGGCGGACGGCTGAAAGAGCGCTATGCGAGCGCGCCCGCGCCGAATCCCCGGAGCATCATCATCGACACGGCCGTTGCCACCACGGAGGGCGCGACGAGCAACGACCGCGTGAAGGCGATCGCCTATCTCATCTCGAACTCACCGACCTATATCCATCAGCCGTGATCCTGGGGAATCCCACTCCAGCGCAAACTCCATGAAAAAATCGAACGACCGCGAGATGGCGCTCTCCCGCCGCAGTTTCATCCGCCAATCGGCTTGCGCGACGCTCGGCGTTACCGGGCTCGTCAACACACTGGCCCAGCTCACGCTCACGCGCTCCGCGCTGGCGCAGGTTTCCACCTTCACGGACTACCGGGCGATGGTCGTGCTGTTCCTCTACGGCGGCAACGATTCGAACAACATGTTGCTGCCCCGCATGGACCACCCCGCTTACGATAACTACAAAAACAATCGCGGAGCGCTTCGCATTCTGGATAACACCGATCCCTCCTACGTGGCCGGCCAGCCTGCATCCGTGCCGCTCGGCGGCGAGGGGAACTACGCGGTGCATCCGTCGCTCGGGCCGCTGGCCACCCTCTACAACAGCGGAGAGCTGGCCTTCATCGCCAACGTGGGAACGCTCGCCTTTCCGATCACCCGCGCGCAATACCTCTCAAAATCGGTGGCCATTCCACCGCAGCTCTTCTCGCATTCCGACCAGCAGGTGGAGTGGCAAAGCTCCGTTCCCGACAAGCCGTTCCAGACGGGCTGGGGCGGACGCGTCGCCGACCTGCTGCGTTCGCGCGGCTACTCCGGCGACAAGGTTTCGATGTCGGTGACGATCTCCGGGATCAACAGCTTCCAGGTCGGCAACAACGTCGTTCAATACACCGTGTCGCCGAATGGCTCCGTCGCATTGGCGGGGTTCAACAGCGGGAGCGTACCCTATGGCAACGCGATGAACGCCGACGGCACCTACAAGACCAATAATCCCGGACGCCGCTTGAAAGCGTTCGATGACATCAGCCAATACGTCCACGAGAATCTGCTCGAGGAAGGCTACGCCAATGTCGTGCGCCGGGCGCGCGCCAGCGAGGCCGTGGTTTCGACGGCATTCACCGCGGCGGCGCAAAACGGCATCAACCTCGACGCCATTTTCGCCGCCGCGACCACTTCGCTCGGCAGCCAGCTCAAAACGATCGCCAAGCTCATCGCGGGCCGCGAAGCCATCGGCAATCATCGCCAGATTTTCTTCTGCAGCGTCGGCGGCTACGACACGCATGCCGATCAGCTCTCCGCGCACGACGCGCTCATGAAGGAACTCGCAAATTCGCTCGACGCCTTTTCGAAAGCGATGATTGCGCTTAACCAGAACGACAACGTGCTGCTGCTCACGCACTCCGATTTTACACGCACCTTCACGCCGAATGGAGCGGACGCCTCCGCCGGCTCGGACCACGGCTGGGGCGGGCACCACATCGTCATGGGCGGCCCGGTGAACGGAGGCAAAATTTACGGCACGTTTCCGAGCTTGAAGGTTGGCGCGGATCAGGACGTGGATGCCAATCGCGGCCGATGGATCCCGACGACCTCCGTGGACCAATACGCGGCCGCCGCCGCCCGCTGGCTGGGCGTCGATTCCGGATCGCTCGGGACAATTTTTCCGAATCTCTCCCGGTTTGACGATCCGTTCGGGACTGCGGCCCATCTCGGCTTCGTCAACGCCGGCTGATCCATGCGCGATCGGCGGGCGTGGTGGATCGTGGGGATCGTGCTGGCCGGGGGCATCGCCCTTTTCTGGATGGGCAGGCCGCCGCCGGGCCGGACGCCCTCCATCCCATCGATGCAGGAAATCGATGCGGTTTCGAAAGGATCGACCGCCGCCGTTTCTCCGTCCGCTGGTTTCGCAACGCCGGATCCCCGCCGCACGACGACCGTGGCGCGCACGGGCGATGGCTTCGTCGTCTGGCCCGGCGCGGTCGAGGCTTCACAAACGCTGAATCAGTCCGGTCAATCCGCGCGTGAAGACATGCAGGCCGTTCACACCGTGCTGGCCGATTATCACACGGTCTTCGGCGAAGTTCCGCCGGGCGGGCTCAACGAGGAAATCACGCGGGGATTGATGGGGGACAATCCCAAAAAAATCATCTTCCTCAGGGCGAAGGAAAGCGATCTGAGCGCGTCGGGAGAGCTCCTGGACCGCTGGGGCACGCCGTATTTCTTCCACAAACTTTCGCACGACCTGATTGATCTGCGCTCCGCGGGCCCGGACCGCAAATTCTGGACCCGGGACGACATCTTCGATGAGAGCAGGGGCGGGCCGCCCCTTTAAAGAGGACTGCGTCCTCGCTCGCTACGGAACGCGATTGACGCGGCGATGGCCTGTCGTCGTGAGGCCGCTGTCTGCCACGGCGAGGACGTCGATGCGGGAGGGGCCGCCGGGGAGGCGCACGCTCGCGCTCCAATTCGCGCCGCCGGTCGCGGTGTGATAGGGACCGACCTTGCTGCCATGGACAACGCGAAAACTCACGGCCTGGATGTGATTGCCCAGGGAAACATGCGCGGTGCCGGTGAGGACAAGCGGCGAAACGGCGGTCGTGATCTGTTTTGGAGCGTGAATGTGGAGGACCGGCGGTGCGCCGGTGAGCGCCGTATAGGCGAGGTGGCCGATGTCGAGCTTGAGGAAGGTGGTGCTATTGGGCGCGGGGAACGGCGGTTGGAAAAGGCCGAAGGCATCCAGCGAGAAATCGAGCCCGGCGGTCGATTTGGTGAGATTGATCGTGGACGTGCCGCCGCTGGGACCGCCGACTTGCACAATGAGCTGGCCAAAGCCCTGCGTCCCGCCATTCGGATTCCAGCTGTAGGTCCACGGGAGATACCGGGACCCCGGGGCGACAGGCAGGCCAATCGAGTTGCCGATAAAGGCCGTGCCGTCCGAGAACTCCAGGATGGCCGTGCAAAGGACGTTGCTGCCGTTGAAGCCGGTCAATGCCATGCCGAGCGTATTGATGAATCCATTCGTCCCCCGCGCGAAGTGGCAGATGTAGGTGGAGTTCGTGTAAGGCGGCTGGACGCTCAGGCGGTCCAGCACCAGACGCCCGCTCGCGGTGATGGGCGTGTCGCGGCGCAGGGCGCCATTCAGGAAGGCGTCCGCATAATAGTTGAAGTAGGTCTTGGGCTGAAAGAGTCCGCCTGCCGCACCGGTGCCGCCGGTGTTGTGCGTGAGTTCGAATCCGTAAAACTGGTTCGGATGAAAGTGCCGCCAGTTCTTCGGAGAGGAGGCGAAGTCTTCGTTGCGCTGGTAGGTGGCGGAGGCCGCGTGAGCGCCCGCGAGTGCGAAACCGAACAGGACAAGGATTATACGAACGATCATGGAGAATGCGGGACGCGCTCGACCTGTAGCATCGAGTTGCCCGCGTGCAAAGCGCGAGGAATGCGATTCGACTCGATGGTTCGCTTGACGCGAACGGCGTCGGCGAGCGAACAGGCCCGCCGAAATGCGGGAACGCCGGCGTGCTCGAAAGCCGCCCGGCTCATTTTGCCGAGCGGGCGACCACGGTCTCGTCGCGATACAGGTCGCGATTGCTCGCTTGAAACTCGGCCTTGAGCTGCACCTTCAATCGCGACAGATCGATCAATTCCCATCTGCGCAAGCGCAGGGAGCGCGCGTCGGCACCGTCGTGCTCGATGCCGGCGATCAGATGTATCGCGTCGTCGTGAATTTTCCCCGTGAGCGCCTTCGGTTCATAGTAGAACGTGCGCAATGAGCCGGCGCGACCCCCGCGGGCGTAAAGCTTCGGATCGAGATAGAATATCACGCCGCGGTCCGTCACCACGCGCAGATCGGGGTAGCCGGAGCGTTGCTCGCGGCCTCCGGAGGTGAGGGGCACCGAGCATTTCCAGCCGGGAAGCGCATTCAACTGCCGGCGAATTTCGTCCTCCACGAAGCGGCTCGCCTCGTTGACGCGACCCGCGCCGTGAATGGGATGTGCGGGATCGTTCAACTCGGCCAAAGCGGCGTCGAGCGCGCTCCCGAGCTGCGAAAGGAGCCCGGCTTGCTCGCGCGGGTTCACCGGCAGAATGCGATGGCCGGTCGCCACTTTCAGAACCTCGGCAAAGGAAACGCCGTGCAGCGCTTCGCGATCTTTCAGCAGTGAATGAATGAGCGTGTTGTCCGATGCGGACCACGCGTTGAGGGCGCAGAGACACGCCCCGGCAACAAGGAGTGCGACTTTCATTCGATCTCGATGGCGCTTTCGATTGCCGGGAGTGCCGCCGCAAGGGCGTCCGGCGCGCGAGCGTGGATTTTCAGCAAAGGCGCGCCGCGCTCGACCGCGTCGCCGACCTTGCAAATCTCGCTGAATCCCACGGCGAAATCCACGGCGTCCGTCGCGAGGCGGCGCCCGGCGCCAAGCCGGACGCTCGCGCGTCCGATCGTGCCGGCATCGATACGCGCCAGGCGCCCCGCGCGCGAGGCGGGCACGATTTCGACAATCGGCACGCGATGAATTTCGTCCCATCGCTCGAGCGCGGTCGCATTGCCGCCCTGGGCTTCGACAAGGGCGACGAATCGCGCCCACGCCGCTCCGGAGTCGAGGTGACGGGCAAAAGCCTCGATGGGCCGGTCCGAAACCGTCGCGCATAGGTCGAGGGTGAGGTCCACGAGATCGGCGGGCCCGCGGCCCTGCAGGGCGTCAATCGCCTCGCCGACTTCGAGCGCGTTGCCCACCGTGCGCCCGAGCGGTTCGTCCATGGGGCTGAGGCGCAGCGCGGTGGTCACGCCGTTCCCATTCCCGGCCGCGGCGAGTCCGGCTCCGAGCGCCTCCGCCTCCGCGCGCGTTTTCATGAAAGCGCCCGTTCCGAATTTCACATCGAGCACAAGCCGGTCGAGCGATTCGGCGAGCTTCTTGGACATGATGCTCGCGATGATCAGCGCCTGCGAAGGCACCGTGCCCGTGACGTCGCGGAGCGCATAGAGCTTTCTATCCGCGGGGCAGAAATCCGCGGTCTGCCCGGCCATGAAGACGCCAATGCGCTCGAGCTGACGCAGCCCGGCGGCCTGCGGCACGTTCACATCGAAGCCGGGGATCGATTCCAACTTATCCAGCGTGCCGCCGGTGATGCCGAGGCCGCGCCCGGAGACCATCGGCACCCAAAACCCCTCGCACGCGAGCAGAGGCGCGAGGATCAGCGAGACCTTGTCGCCAATGCCGCCGGTGGAATGTTTGTCCACCTTCGGAGGTGTGCCGGCGGGCCAGCGGAAGACGCTCCCGCTGTCGCGCATCGCCGCGGTGAGCGCGGCCGTCTCGGCCGGGGTCATGCCGCGAAAATAGATCGCCATCGCGAGCGCGGCCATCTGGTAGTCGGGCACATGCCCTGCCGTGAACCGGTCGATCAACGCGGTGATCTCCAGCGGCGTCAACTCACCGCCATCCCGCTTGCGCTCGATCCATTGCGGCACGTGCATGAGCGATGACAAATCCGCGACGCGTGCGGCCGGCGTCGGGATGTTGGGAAAAGTCTATCCCTGCCTACGCAGCGAGATCGACATTCACGCGGCGACCGGCGCGGTCGAACTTCACCGTGCCGTCGGTGAGGGCGAAAATCGTATAGTCGCGGCCGAGACCGACATTGCGACCGGGAACAAATTTCGTTCCGCGCTGGCGAATGATGATGTTGCCGGCGATGACGACCTGGCCGCCGAATTTCTTCACGCCGAGGCGCTTGCTCGTGCTGTCGCGGCCGTTCTTGACGCTGCCTTGTCCCTTTTTATGTGCCATGGCGGGTTACTTGGTGGAAATGGATTTGATTTTGAGCCGGGTGAGCTGGCGGCGATGACCGACCGTCCGGTGGTAGCCCTTGCGGCGCTTGTATTTGAACGCGATGACCTTCTCCCCCTTGTGCTGATCGATCACTTCGGCGGTGACGGATGCGCCGGCGAGCAGGGGCGAGCCGAGCTGAACCTTTTCGCCGTCCGCGAAGAAGAGCACGTCGAGCGCCGTATCGGCGCCGGCTTCGACATCGAGTTTTTCCACGTCGATCAAGTCGCCTTCCGCGACGCGGTATTGCTTTCCGCCGGTCTGAACAATTGCGTATGCCATAAAATGCCTTGGTGAGAACCGGGGAAAATGGCAGCGATCCCGCCTCGACTCAAGCGAAATTTCCTGCTTGCGCCCGGAAAGTTACGTGAGACACTGCGCCTCCCACTTCCAGCTCGGGTGGTGAAATGGCAGACACGTACGTTTGAGGGGCGTATGCCGAAAGGCATGGGGGTTCAAGTCCCCCCCCGAGCACTTCCCGCTCCGCTGTCGTCTGCATGTGTCCGGGAGTGGGAACACGATCTGGCCCCAGCCGCGTCAGTTCAAAGTGAAGCGATGCTCACAGAAAGATGGTTTTCGCGGGGTTTTCCTGTGCGAAAAATTTAGTGACTCCGAGACAGCCGGCTTCTCATTGGGTGGGAGAGGAAGATAGGGTTACAGACTCACCAACCTTTGATCGGGAATCTGCCGGACTCGAAAAAAATGACTTCGGCGCAACCACCTATGTACCTCCAATCACTCTGCACTCCGCGCAAATCGGTCTTTGTCGCTGACCGCCGTGCCACCGTGCTCAGCCTCGACACATTCCTCAAAGGGGAAATCGACGGCACCGAGTTCTTCGATGAGAACTATTTTACCAATGGCATGATCACCTTGGTGGATCGAGCGTTCCGGCATTTGGGCGGCTCGGGCGCGGGTTCGTCGGTCTTCCTGCTCTCGCAGGCAATGGGCGGCGGCAAAACCCACAGCATGATCGCGCTCGGGTTGCTCGCGCGTGATCCAGGGCTGCGGAAAAAAGTGCTCGGCGACCAAGACCCCGCTCCGACGCTTGGCGCGTGCCGCGTGGTTGGTTTCAATGGACGAAGCACCGATGCGCCTGGTGGAATCTGGGGGGCAATCGCCGAGCAACTCGGCAAAGCGGATCAGTTCGCGAAATATGTCTCGCCGCTGCTCAGTGCGCCGTCCGATGGGTTGGAGATGAGATGGCCAAGCGCGATGAATTTGCGCACATGGACATCGGTCTCTACGTCGGCAGCAACCGTTCCGGCTTCTGGCGAGACGGCAAGTTCCAGCGTTGCGACCGGAATATCCTCAAGGGACGTGTGCGCAGCGGCGAACTCAAGCTCTTGCTCGGCACGGACGCCGCCTCAGAGGGTCTCAACCTCCAGCGCCTCGGCACGCTCATCAATATCGACCTTCCCTGGAACCCGACTCGGCTCGAGCAACGCAAAGGCCGCATCCAGCGTATCGGACAGGCGCGCAGCGAAATTTGGATCGCCAATCTCCGCTACCGCGATTCCGTCGAGGATCGCGTTCACCAAGTGCTCGCCGACCGTCTCGAAGCGATTCACGGCCTGTTCGGCCAGATCCCCGACACGCTTGAAGATGTGTGGGTGCAATTCGCACTCAACGACGAGCAAGCCGCCCGACAGCTCATCGACCGGACGACGGCCACGAGAAACCCGTTCGACGTGAAATACAGCAAGGTGGAAGACGCCGACTGGGAGACGTGCGCTTCGGTGCTGAACAGCGTGAGCATGAAGGAGCTTCTCTCGCGCGAGTGGTGAATGGTCTTTGAGGGTGAGCGTTCTCTCGTGAGACGCATTCTGATCCTCGGCATCGCAAACAATCCGCCACAAACGCGGACATCCGTTGACTCCCCCGAATGGGACCAGGGTGGTGGCATGAACGCGCTCATCGTTGACTCCGGCAGGCTCGAAAGAATCCCGGTTGGCGGAGAGGACGATCCGTCGGTGCGATGGAACGGCGCCTTCGTTCTCTATGGCGGGCACGGCACGACCCAGTCGTCCACCATCGTTTACGAAATCGAGCCCGGCGGGCGCCTTGGCTGGCACACCGATGCCACGGAGGAATCGCAATACATCATCTCCGGCTCCGGTGAGTTGCATCTCGAGGACGGCAGCAAGCATCCCGTCGGGCCGGGCAGCGTCTTCGTGCTCCCGACTCCGCTGCGCCACGATCTCGTCAATGTCGGCACCGAAACGCTTCGCGCGGTCGCATTCTTCGCCGCTGCGATGTTCACGCAAACGTTCGACAACGTCATGCTCCCACCGAAGACGCACGTCCTCGGCACGCCAAATCGCAACGGCTGAATCCCGCGCCGCCCCTGTGGGCGCCGGGACCGGATGCAGTTGAAATTTTACAGGTTGGGAGCCCCGTCACCCACCCGGCGACGAACCTGCCTGTCACCTCTCAGCGACCGTCCGGATTTTTACTGAAAACGGCGCAATGACGCGGAGCAGGAGGGAAAAATCCCAGGCATTCACACACAAAAAAAATGCAGGCCGCCGCGACGAATGCCACGACGGCCTGCTGTTCCCCCCAGAACAAGCCGAAGTCTCTCACGGAAATTGCGGACTGCAACAAAAAAAAATTGAAAAAGTTGTGAACCTTTGGGAAGGGACCCTCACGACGGGCAGTGCGCCGCCACGGTCTGGACGATCGATTCGACGCTCACGGGTTTGGCGAGGAAGGGAAACCCGCCGATGTCGGACTGGTGGCGCGCCTCCTTCGGGGACACGATCGCCGTGAGAAAGACAATCGGCACGGCCGCGAGTTCGGGGTCGGCCTTGATCTGCGTCGCCACATCGCCCCCGTCGATCTCGGGCATGACGACATCGAGGAAGATGATGTCCGGCTTGAAATATCGGGCGACTTCAATCGTGCGCCGCCCATCGTTCACCTCCTCGACCAGAAATTTACCGGTGCCTTCGAGGGTGAGTCGAAGCAGGCGGGTGAAGGCGGATTCGTCGTCAACGATGAGGATGCGCTTGGGTTTCATGTGGGATCGTGGGCTTTGAAGGTGAGGGTGACGACAGCTCCGCCACCGTCGCGGTTGGCGATCCGCACGGTTCCGCGCTGCAGGTTCATGATCGATTTGACCACGCTCATGCCGAGGCCGGTTCCCTTGCCCGTGGGCTTCGTGGTGAAGAACGGTTCGAAGACGCGTGCCAGCAATTCCGGTGGAATACCAGGGCCGGTATCGGCGACTTCGACGACGACCACCCGGTCGCCAGCTTGAAAAACTTCACTGCGCTCGCCGCCGACGTTGGCGCCGACGCCGGTGATTTGCGCGACGCGGGTGCGCACCGAAATCGTCCCGCCGCCGTCCATCGCCTGGATGGCGTTCGTGAACAGATTCACGAAGACCTGGCTGACCTTGCCACGGTCGGCGAGCACCGTCGGAATGTCGTCAAGGTCGAGTTCCACGCGATGCAGATCGCCGCGGAATTCGCCCCGCACCAGAGCCAGCGCGGAGCGGATGATCGCATTCAGATCCTGCGGCTGGAGTTCGACCTGGCGCGGAGGCGAAAAGTCGAGCAGGCCCTTGATCACGGTGTCTGCGCGCGACACGGCATCGGAAAGCTCCTTCAGCACGGATGCCGTCGTCGGGTCGGAACCGTATTTGCCCGAGAGAAATTCGACGCCCATCGAGATGATCGCGAGCGGATTTTTGACCTCGTGCGCCACGCCGGCGGCAAGACGGCCGATGGATTTCGATTTCTCGGCCTCGATCAATTGCAACTGGACTGCGCCCAATTCCTGATGGGCCCTCTGCACATCGGCGAGGGCCGCGGTCAGGTTGCTGTTCGCCGCCAGGAGCGCGTTCTTGGCATTCCGCTCCTCCGTGACATTTCGGTTGATGCATACGAGTCCGGTGATTTCCCCTGCCTCGTTTCGGAGCGGCACCTTTGAGGTCACCAGCCATGTGGGTTTCCCGGCGGACGAGGTCTGCTCCTCCTGGTTCATCCGCGACTCGCCCGTCCGCAACACCGCCTCATCGACCGCATTGGCCTGCTCCGCGAACTCGGGCTCGAAAAAATCGAACACGGTTTTCCCGATCACATCGCTTTGGTTTTCGACCCCGAGGAATCGGGAGTGCGCCGCATTGTCCAGGACATATCGACCGTGAACGTCCTTCACGTAAATGGGATCGGGGAGGTTGTCGATCAACCCGCGGAGCATGTTGCGCTCCGCCGCCAACTCTCCCTCGAGTTTCTTCAAGTCAGTCACGTCGCGGGTGATGCCGCACGTTCCGATGATTCTTCCGTGGCGGTTGCGCAACGGGAGCTTCGTCGTGCTGCTCCACCTGAACGTGCCGTCGGGCATCTCGATCCGTTCCATCTTGCCGATAAGAGGCCGGGCCGTCTCGATGACGCGCTGTTCGTCAACGAAAGTCGCTTCGGCAACCTCGGGCGTATAAAAGTGGAAGTCGGTCTTGCCGATGACGTCCGCGGGACTGTCCACACGAAGCCGCCTGGCAACGGAGGCGCTTGCATGCAGGAAGCGGCCATGGCGGTCCTTGAAATAGATCGCGTCCGGAACGTAATCGAGCAGGGCGTGGAAAAGATCGCTCTCGCGCTTCAAGTCCCGCTCGATGCGCGCGCGCTCGAGGGACCATCGCATCGCGCGCTCGATGCGCGGCGGAGTCAGCTTGCTCTTGACGAGATAATCCTGCGCGCCCGCCTGCAGGGCCCGGCGGGCGATATCCTCGCGCGGCGCGTGGTCGATCACGATGAACGGGACGTAGCTGTTCAGCGCGGGTTGCGCGGCGAGTTGATCCAATTCGCGCACGCCCGCTTCGCCGATATCCGCAAGAACGAGGTCGGCGGCTTCGCGATCCAGCGCCGCCGCCGCCGCGGAGACGCTGGGAAACTCGTGCACGATGCGAAAGCCGTGGACGGCCAGGCTGTCGATCAAGTCGCGCAATCCTGAGCCGGAGCCTTCGGGTTCGATCAGGAGCAGTCGAACCGTCTGGACTTTCGGGGGGACGGTGACGCTGTCGGCGGGCTTCGTCACGCTGGCAATGTGGCATCGCTCGAGCCGCAACGCGAATAAAAATGCGCCCGCGCACGATCCCGCAAATCGCAAGCCGGCAGCTCAACCGACGAGTTCGGCGAGCTCGTCCGCGTCGAGCCCCGCGAGCGCTGTCTCGGCGTCCATGGCACCCGCGAGCCACTCGCGCTTGCGCTGCTGGAGGGCGAGCACACGCTCCTCGATCGTCCCGCGCGCGATGAGCTTGATTGCGGTGACGACGCTTTTCTGACCGATGCGGTGCGCGCGGTCCGTCGCCTGGGCCTCGACGGCGGGATTCCACCACGGATCGAAATGAATGACGGTGTCCGCGGCGGTGAGGTTGAGGCCGACGCCTCCGGCCTTGAGGCTGATAAGAAAAACGGGAATCGCCGCGTCGGTCTGGAACCGATTGACCACCGCGCCGCGATCCTTCGTGGAGCCATCGAGCCGGCAGAAGGCGATGCCATCGGCATCCAGCGCGCGTTCGATAAGGTCGAGCATCGAGGTGAACTGGCTGAAAACGAGCACGCGATGCCCGCCATCGATGGCCTCGCCGAGCAGTTCGCGAAGCGCCGCGAGCTTCGCGGAGACGGCCAAGTCTTCGCCGCTCGCGCCGAGAAGGCGCAGGTCGCAGCAGGCCTGGCGCAGTCGCAACAGCGCGGTGAGCACCCGCATGCGCGCGGCTCCGGCGCGGCCCTGGTCGCGGAGTCGATCGATCTGCGAGCGGGCCGCCTCCTGGAGCTTGGAGTAGGCCGCCCGCTGCGCGTCGGTGAGTTCGACTTCGAGCACCTGCTCGATTTTCTCCGGCAGGTCGGTGAGCACGTCCTGCTTGCGGCGGCGCAGCAGATACGGGGCGATGCGGCGGGACAGTCGCGCCCAGATTTCGCGGCAGGCGCCGTTGAGCAGCGGGGTCTCGTAGCGGTCGCGGAAATCGCCGCGGCCGCCAAGGTAGCCGGGCAGGAGAAATTCGAAGAGCGACCACAGATCGCGCACGGAATTCTCGACCGGCGTGCCGGTGAGGATGAACCGGCTGGCCGCCTCGAGCGCGCCGGCGGCCTTCGCATTCTGGCTGTCGGGGTTTTTGATGTGCTGCGCCTCGTCGAGCAGCACGGCGGCGAAGCGGATGCCGCGGTAGCGGTCAATGTCGCGGCGCAGCAACGCGTAGCTCGTGATGACGAGGCGATGCGCGGGAATGGCGGCGAAGCGGCTCTCGCGGCCGGGGCCGTCGAGGGTGAGCACGGGCAGGCCGGGCAGGAATTGTTCGGCTTCGCGCCGCCAGTTCCACACGAGCGACGATGGGCAGACGACGAGGGCCGCGCCCTCGCCGAGCGCTTCGATCATGGCAAGCGCCTGCACGGTCTTTCCGAGGCCCATTTCGTCGGCGATGAGCCCGCCGAGGCCCGCGCGGGCGCGTTCGAGCAGCCACGCCGCCCCTTCGACTTGATACGGACGAAGCCTTTTCTGGAGAGGGCCGAGATCCTTCGCCGAGAGCCCGGGTGATCCGGCGGCGGCGCCCTTCCATTGCGCGATGCTGGCCTCGAGGTAGCCGCGGTATTCCGGCGCGACGCGATAGGCGCCTCCTTCCTGGCGGGGATTGCAGTCCCGCAGAACCTCCTCGAGATCGGCGGCGAGCCCGGGATCGGCGACGGCGATTTTCCCGCTCTTGAGCTTGAGATGCGGCTGGCCGCTCTGCAGCAGGCGCGCGAGGTCGGCATGGGTGAGCAGTGCGTCGGTGCCGGCGGTGTGATGAATCTGCACGTCGAGCCAGCCGCCGTCCGTCTCGCGAATCGCGAACTGCGGTTCGATGCGCACGAAATCGCGCGTGACATGCGCGAACCGTGCGCCCTCGGCGACGCGCCATTTCGCGCGCCATCGAGGCAGGGTCGTCGCAAAGAAACGCAACACGGCTGCTTCGCCCTGTAGCGCGGCCCGGCCCGCGAAATCCCGAAACCCCGCTTCGAGCAGCTCGGCGAGGACGGCGGCCTCGGCGGCGGGATTCGCCGCGCCGGGGTTCGCGTAGGCAAATCGAACGTCCGCCTCGACGTGGCGCAAGGAGCCTTCGAGGGTCATCGAAACGACGGGGATTTCTCCGGTGGCTGCCGTCGGCGCCGGACGGGAAGACGCTGCGGCTGTTGGCTCACTGGGTGCGGCATTCGGCTTGAGCACCTGCAGGCCGATGGCGACGGAGTGCGCGCAAATGATGCCGCGCAGGCGCGAGTCGCCGCAGGGGCAGAGATTTTCCACGTCGATGGAGTTGCGCAGCTTCAGCCCGCAGAGGAACTGTTTGCCTCCCTCGGCGAGCCGGCCCTTGAGCAGCGGCGGCTCGTAGCCGGCCTCGATCACGCGCCCGGCGGCGTGGATCGCCTGCGCCTGCTTGAAGACCGGCCAGCCGGCCATCGAGATGAGAAGTTTTTCGGTGAGTTCCACGGGCGCGCCGTGAGAAGTGACAAGCGTACGCAAAAAGTGCAAACCCTCGTCGCCATGTCGTGGATTTATCGGATCGTCGCGCTGCTGCTTCTCGCGGCGCCGCTCTCGCACGCCGGGCAGCCGGCGAAATTGCGGGTCGGCATTTTCGACCGGCCGCCCTTTGCGATGAAGGATGCCGATGCCAGGTGGACCGGCCTCGCGGTCGATGTATGGGAGCGGGTGAGCGGCGAACTCGGCCTGCCCTACGAATATGTGGAGACTCCCCTCGACCGGGTGATCGAGGAAACCGTCGCGGGCCGGCTGGACCTGACAATGGGTGAGCTGGGCGTCTCGACCGATCGCGCGCGACTGGTGGATTTCAGCCAGCCGTATCTTGCCATGCCGTCGGCCGTGGCGCTGCTCAAGAGCAGCCGGGGTCCGCACTGGCTCGGATTCATGCGTGACGTGCTGACCCATGGCGTGGGCTCGATCCTGGCCGTGCTGCTGTTGACTTTGTTGCTGTTCAGCGTCCTGCTGTGGCTCGTCGAGCGGCGGGTGGAGCATACGCATTTCGGCGGCCACCCGTGGCGCGGGTTCGGTTCGGCGTTGTGGTTCGCGGCGGTGACGATGACCACCGTCGGATATGGCGACAAGACGCCGCAATCCACCGCCGGGCGCGCGGTGGCATTCCTGTGGATGTTTTTTGGCGTCGTGTCCATCAGCGTATTCACGGGCGCCATCGCATCCAGCATCGCGCTGTCGAGCCTCGAGGGAAGGATCACGCGGACGAGCGATCTCGCAAAGTATCGCGTGGGCGTGCTCGACGGCTCCCAGGCGCAGCGCATCCTTGGCAACTCCGGCGTCTCGTCGAGGACCTTCACGACCGCCGAGGAGGGATTGCGCGCCCTGGAAGCCGGACAGATCACGGCATTCGTCGATAACGAAGCAAGTCTGCGCTATCTCGTGAATCGCGATCATCCCGGCACGATGCTCGTCGAGCCGCTGCCGACGACCCATCTCACCTATGCGTTCGCCGTGCGGCCGGCCTTTCCGGCGGAGGAGCTGAGGGCGATCGATATCGCGTTGATCGATCAGGTGATGCGGCCCGGCTGGGAGCAGCAGGTCGAGCGCTGGATCGGCCCGCCCGCGCGGTAGCCGGCTTCAGACGCGCACGAGGCGCCAGGCAATCGCTCCCGTGGATTCATTGACATCCAGCCAGGCATAGGCGGGCGGCACGCCTTTGTTCGGCTTGCCGATGGTGCCGGGATTCAGGACGCGCGTCGCGCCAATCTGCTCGTCGCGGGGGACGTGCGTGTGGCCGTGCAGGAGGAAGTCCGCCCCGCCAATGCGGGCCGGCGGCGGTGGAATATGGATGAGATGGAACGTCCTGCCGCCCCGTTCGAGTCGCAGCGATTTCGGCAGGTCGAGATCGAAATCGTTGTTGCCGAGCACCGCGTAAAATGGCCGGCCGATGCGCCGCGCGGCGGCCAGGGTCGCGGCGTCGCAGAAGTCGCCGAGATGCCAGATTTCATCGGCGAGCCGGATGTCCTCCGCGACGCGGAGCGGCAATTTCCCGTGCGTGTCGGCGATGACGGCGATCTTCATGTCCACAGATTACGCGGATTTGCGCGGAAGAATCGACCGTTCGCCCGGCCGGAAAAAAATCTGCGAAAATCTGCGAAATCTGTGGATGATAGTTTGATGCAACCGTCCGCGCACCAGCACGTCCTTGATTTGATCGCCTACGAGCCGGGCAAGCCGGCCGAGGAGCTGGCCCGCGAGCTGGGCCTGGAGCCCTCGGCGATCGTCAAGCTCGCATCGAACGAGAATCCGCTGGGCCCCTCGCCGAAGGCGCTCGCCGCCATGCGCGAGGCGCTGGAACGCGCGCATTTTTATCCCGACGGCGGCGGCTGGGCGCTGCGCGGAGCGATTGCGGAGAAGCTCGGCCTCGACCGCGCGAACGTCGTGCTCGGCAACGGCTCGAACGAAATCATCGAGTTTCTCGGCCACGCGTTTTTGAAACCCGGCGACGAGGTCGTCACCGCGCGGCACGCCTTCGCGGTCTATACGCTCATGGCGCAGCTCTTCGGAGCGAAGACGGTCGAAGTGCCCGACCCCGGCTACGCGCACGATCTCGCGGCGATGCTCGCGGCGATCACGCCGCGCACGCGCCAGGTCTTCATCGCAAATCCAAACAACCCGACCGGCACGCTCGTCGGCCAGGCGGAGATCGACGCGTTCATGGAGCGCGTGCCGGAGCATGTCGTTGTGGTCTTCGACGAGGCCTATTACGAGTTTCTCGAATCTCCGCCCGACGTTTTGAAATACGTCCGCGACGGCCGCAATGTCGTCGTCATGCGCACCTTCTCGAAGATCCAGGGCCTCGCCGCCCTGCGCATCGGCTACGGCCTCGCGCCCGCGAAGCTCGCCGGGGTGCTGCAAAAGACGCGCCAGCCGTTCAATGCGAATGCCATCGCGCAGGCGGGCGCCACCGCCGGCCTCGCCGACGCGGAGCACATGCGCCGCACGCGCGAACTCACCCACGAGGGCCGGAATTACCTGCAGGCGGAGTTTGCGGAAATGGGGCTCGAGTTCGTCCCGAGCGCGGCGAATTTCGTGCTTGTGCGCGTGGGCGACGGCGACGCGGTATTCAATGCGTTGCTCAAACAGGGGCTCATTGTTCGCGCGATGCGCAGTTACAAGATGCCGGAATGGATCCGCGTCTCGGTCGGCACGATGGAGCAAAACCGCCGCTTCATCGCCGCCCTGCGCGCGCTCGATGCCGCCGGCGCGGTGTCCCGCGGCGAGCTGGCGACCGTCGCGTAGAGTCGCGGGCACCTGGCTGGCGGGAATCCGTGCGGTTCGCGGCGCAGAGACTTGCCTGATGGGGAGGTTCCGGGAGACCTTTGCCGGGTGTTGTCCTCCGATACCATCGCCGCGCTTTCCACGCCTCCGGGCGAAGGGGCGATTGCCGTGGTGCGCGTCTCGGGACCGGAGGCGCTGGCCATCGCGGCGAAGATCTTTCGCGGTCCGGATTCGGCGCTGAAACCCCGCGTGGCGACATTCGGACGGATTGTGGACAACGGCGAAACCATCGATCAAGCGGTGCTGACGACCTTTCATGCGCCGGTAAGCTACACGGGGGAGGATGTCGTGGAGATCGGCTGTCACGGCGGGGTGCTCGTGTCGGCGCGCGTGCTGCAGACCGTGCTGGTGGCCGGGGCGCGGGCGGCGGGGCCGGGCGAGTTTACGCAACGGGCCTTTCTCAACGGGAAGATGGATCTCACGCAGGCCGAGGCGGTGATGGATCTCATTCGCGCCCGCACGCCCCTCGCGGCGCAGGCTGCGGCGGAGCAGCTCGCCGGGCGGATCGGCGCGGAGATACTGGCAATTCGCGAAGCGATTCTCGACGTCGTCGCGCATGTCGAGGCGCACATTGATTTTCCCGATGAAGACATCGATCCCGACACGGGCGCGGCGCTGCTTGGGCGCATTGCGGCGACGCGCGACCGGATTGCGAAGCTGCTGGCGACGGCAAACGAAGGGCGCATCCTGCGCGAGGGAGTGCGGCTGGCAATCTGCGGACGGCCCAACGCGGGCAAGTCCAGCCTGTTGAATCGACTGGCCGGCTTCGAGCGCGCGATCGTGAGCCCAATTCCGGGCACGACGCGCGACACGATTGAAGAGGCGCTGAGCCTGCGCGGCGTTCCATTTCGAGTGATCGATACGGCGGGCCTGCGCGAGACTCCCGATGCCATCGAGCGCGAAGGTGTGCGGCGCGCGCGCGAGGCCGTCACGGAGGCGGACGTGGTGCTGCGCGTCGTCGATGCCACCGATCCGGAGACGATGGACGATCCTTCCGCCGCAGATGGTGAAATCATCGTAGTGAACAAGATCGATCTCGCGGACGGAATCCGGGATCGGATTTTTGCAAATCAAAACACACACGCCGTTTCGTGCGCGACCGGCGAAGGAATCGACGCGCTCGTGGACTCGGTCTCGGCGCGCGTGCGCGCGGGGACGGTCGCCCCGCGCGATTCGCTCGCCGCGGTGAATGCGCGGCACCAGGCGTGCCTCGTGCGTGCGGATCAGGCGCTGGCCGACGCCGGCGCGAAGCTCGGCGTGGCCGAGCCGCCGGAGTTCGTGGCGATCGACCTGCGCGCGGCGCTGGATGCCGCCGGAGAGGTCGTCGGCATTGTGGACACCGAGGATATCCTCGGGCGAATCTTCGGGTCGTTTTGCATTGGGAAATAAGCTCTCAATATCGCTTCCCATGAACGCCTATGAAATGCTCAAGCCGTGGCTGTTCCGGCTCGAAGCGGAGACGGCGCACCATCTGGCCCTGCGCGGGCTGGAGCTGGCGCCGGAGACGTGTCTGCGTGCGGTGTTTGGCGGCCCGCCCATGGCGGAGCGCGACGTGGGCGGGATTCGGCTTCGAAATCCCGTGGGTCTCGCGGCGGGGATGGACAAGAATGCCGTCGCGCTGCCTGCGTGGGAGGCGCTGGGTTTCGGATTCGTCGAGATCGGCACGATCACGGCGTTGGCGCAGCCGGGAAACCCGCAGCCGCGCTTGTTCCGCTACCCGCAGCTCGGCGCGCTCATCAATCGCATGGGTTTCAACAACGACGGCGCGGATGCCGTGGCGGCGCGGTTGGCGCGATTGAAAGGCTCCGGCCGCTGGCCGGGCATCCCGGTCGGCGTCAACCTCGGAAAGTCCAAGGCGACTCCGCTCGAAGAGGCCGCGGCGGATTATCTGCACAGCTTCCGCACCTTGCTGCCGTATGGCGACTATTTTGTGCTGAACGTGAGTTCGCCAAACACCCCCGGCCTCCGCGAGCTGCAGGAGAAGGATGCGCTCGCCGGCATCGTGCGGGCCTTGCGCGGGCACGACGCGGCGAAACCGATCCTGGTCAAGATCGCGCCCGACCTCACGGAGCCGCAGCTCGACGCGATCCTGGAACTGGCGGTGGAGGAAGCGATCTCGGGACTGATCGCGACGAATACGACGCTCGACCATTCGGCGATGCCGGCCGGGCGGGACGAGGCGGGGGGCTTGAGCGGCGGGCCGCTGCGCGCGCGGGCGCTGGACGTGCTCCGGCGGTTGCGGGCGGGGACGCGGATTCCGATCATCGCTTCGGGCGGCATCATGGATGCGGCCGCCGCGCGGGAGCGGATCGAGGCGGGAGCCGACCTCGTGCAGATTTACACAGGCTTCGTCTATCGCGGCCCGACGCTCATTCGCGAAATCGTGGAGGAGCTGAAGCGGATGGAATCCGCCTGATCCGCCCGATGGACGCAACTAAGATGCTTTCCATCCCGCGAATCCTGTGAATCCTCTCCCTCTCGCACCATGATCGATTGGAAATCCCACACCCTCACCCTTGGCCACTCGCCCGATCCAGACGACGCCTTCATGTTTTACGCGATGGCGGAGGGGAAGATCGATCTCTGCGGCTATCGGTTTCAGCACATTCTCCAGGATATCCAGACGTTGAACGAGCGGGCGACGCGCGGTGAACTGCACATCACCGCCGTGTCGATCCACGCGCTCGCCTACGTGCTCGACCGATACGCGCTGCTGCCGAGCGGAGCGAGCATGGGCGACGGGTATGGACCGGTGTTCATCGTGAATGCGGGCGGCGGAATGCCGGCGGATGCGACAGACGCGGAGCGGCGGGAATGGCTGCTGGGCAAAAGGATCGCGGTGCCCGGCCGAATGACGAGCGCGTATCTCGCGGCGCAACTCTTCCTGGGCGCGGACTTCGGGCATGTCGTCGTTCCGTTCGACGAAATCTTCGCCGCGGTGCGTTCCGGCACGGTGGATGCGGGCCTCATCATCCACGAGGGGCAGCTCACCTATGCGCGCGACGGCTTTGACCTGATCCTCGACCTTGGCGCCTGGTGGAAGGCTCGCACCGGACTGCCGCTGCCGCTCGGCGGAAACGTGATTCGCAAGGACATCCCGCGGGAGGTGCGCAAGGAGCTCTCCGACGTGCTCCATGCGAGCATCGCCTACGGGCTCGCGCACCGCGCGCCCGCCGTGGCGCACAGCATGAAGCACGCGCGGGGAATGGACGCGCCGCTCGCGGACGAGTTCATCGGCATGTATGTGAACGACTACACTCTTGACTACGGCGACGCGGGACGGCGCGCGATCCGGGGATTTCTCGCCGAGGCGCACGGGGCGGGCCTCATTCCCAAGCCGGTCGAGCTCGAGTTCGTGGAATAGCGCGTCAGCGCTTTTCAGCCGTGTTTTGCGCGGCCACTTTGGCGGTGGCTTCGTCGATCTTCGCGAGAAGCGGCTTGTTCGTCGCGTCGAGCGCGGCCGATTTCTGCCAATACAGCAGGGCTTCGGCCGTGCGGTTGAGCGCCCGATAAGCGTCGCCGATGTGCTCGAAGACCACGGCGTCGGGCTGGGGCAGGGCCTTCGATGCGCTGAGCAGTTCCTCGAGGGCCGTCGTGTAATCGCCGCGCTGATAGTGCAGCCAGCCGAGGCTGTCGAGGAAGGCCCCGTTGGCCGGGTCGAGAGCGAGCGCCTTGCGGATGAGGCGCTCGGCTTCGTCGAGATTCTCGCGCCGCTCCACCCACATATACCCGAGCGCGTTGTAGGCCTCGGGATTCCTTGGGTCGAGTTCGATGGATTTCCTGAACAGCTCTGCGGCCTTGACGAAACGGCCCGCCAGTTGCGCCGTGCTCGCGTAGTCGAAATAGAACGGGCCGTTTGGCAGCTTGGGATCATTTGAGGCGGCCTCGACCAGCGCGCGTTCAAACGCAGCCAGCGCCTCGTCGTTGCGTTTCAAGGCCGCCAGCGCCCGGGCCCTGACGTAGGTGAAAAACGGCATCCGCGGAAATAACTTTTCCGCGTCGGCGGCGCGCGTGATGGCCGTATCGAAGCGGCCGGTGCGCAGGAGCAGCACCATCAGGTCGCGCTGGCGGAGGAAATTTGTCTTGTCGATGATGAGGGCCTGCTCCACGCCGGTAAGCGCCTTTTCGTGGTCGCCGCGATCCTCGTAGAGCCGGTAGAGCTGGTCGTAGGCCTGCAGGTCGAGCGGATTGCCGGCAATGACCCTTTCCAGCACGGGGACCGCTTCGTCGTTGCGGCCCAGCTCGATGAGCGCACCGGCAAGGCGTTCGTTGATATTGGGCAGCGCGGGTTTGAGCTCGGCGGCCATGCGGTAGAACTTCGCGGCTTGATCGACCTGAAGGCCGAGCACGTAGAAGTCCCCGATGCGGGCGAGGGCGTCGGCGTTGTTGCCGGCGGATTCAGCGGCCCCTTCCAGACAGGTGGTGAGCTGGGCGCGGGCTTTTTCGCTCGGGGACGAGGTTTCGCCTTCCGACGAGTTCGTGAGGAAATCGGCGAGCTGGAGCCAGTAGTTTGTGTCGGTCGATTTCGCCTTCAGTGCGCGGGTGATCACGCGCGCGCAGGCGGTGTCGTCGCCCTGCGCCTGGGCGATTTCCCAAAGCGCCTCGTAGGCGGCGAAGCGGCCCGGATCGGCCTTCAACGCGGACTCCGCATAGCGCGTGGCGAGGTCGGGCTTGCGCAGGTGGCGCAGGTAGATCGAGGAAAGCGCGAGGGCGGGCTCGGGGTCGCCGGGGTTGGCCGCGATGCAATCCTTGAGCACGCCGATGGCGTCGGTCGCCTCGCCGCGGCGCAGGTAGTCGTAGGCGACCTCGATCGCGAGCTTGGTGAAGCCGGGGTCGATCACCAGCACTTGGTGATAGCTGTTGAGGGCCTTCTCTGGACCGGCGCTTTCCTCTTCGAAAATGCCCGTGATGAAATGCGCCATGGCGTCGGCCTGGCGTTCGGCCTTCGCGCTCAGATGATATTCGGTGGGCGCGAGTTCGCCCTCATCGAACAGGTAATCCGTCGATGACGCGACGGCCAGATGCAGACCCGCGACCGGTGCGATGACCCAAACGGCGAACCGCACCAGGGACGATGCCGCACGGAACCGGACCACAGGGTTCATGCGGCCACCATAGCGGCTACGACTTGTAGCGCAACCGCTTCTTGTGACGGTTGAGTTTCATGCGCTTGCGGCGCTTGTGTTTGGCTATTTTAGCCTTTCTTTTCTTCTTAATCGAGCCCATGCAATACTTCTCTAGTAAACAACTTTGTTCAGGGGGTATTCGATAATACCTTCCGCCCCGAGCAACTTCAGCTTCGGGATGATCTCCCTGACGGTCTTTTCATCAATCACAGTTTCCACCGCCACCCAGGTTTCCTGGGCCAGGGGCGAAACGGTAGGATTTCGCAGGGACGGCAGCGTCTCAAGCAAATTCTTCAGGTTCGCGGCCGGGAGGTTCATCTTGAGGCCCACGAGACCGCGCGCGGCGAGCGCGCCTTTGAGCAGCAAAATGAGCGTATCCATCTTTCCGCGCTTCCATGCATCGGCGGCGGCGGCGGCGTTCGCGATGAAGACAGGGAACGACTCCATGAGCGTCTCGACGATGCGGAGCTTGTTCGCGCGCAGCGAGGAACCGGTCTCCGTGATATCGACGATGGCATCGACGAGGTCGGGCACTTTCACCTCGGTCGCACCCCAGGAAAACTCGATCTCGACGGGCACGCCGCGCGCCTCGAAGAAACGGCGCGTGAGGCCCACGGCCTCGGTGGCGATGCGCTTCCCGGCGAGGTCGGCAATCGTGCGGATGGATGAATCCTCCGGCACGACGAGCACCCAGCGTGTGGGCAGCGCGCTCACCTTGCTATACGGCAGCTCGGCCAGCGCCTCGACCTTCGACTGGTTCTCCGCGACCCAATCCTTCCCGGTGATTCCGCAATCGAGAAACCCGTGCTCGACATATCGGCTGATTTCCTGAGCCCGCAGGAGGCGCACCTCGAGTTCCGCATCGTCCACGGCCGGACGATAGGAGCGCTTCGAACCGGAAATGGAGAACCCCGCCTTCGCGAATAAATCCAGCGTGGCGTCGAGCAGACTGCCGGATGGCAGGCCAACGGTGAGAATTTTCTGCCTCATGACAAGGGGCGAGGAGATTAGCAGGCGGCGAAGGGACTGCAAGCCCGGCCGTGGGAGGAAATGCGTTACTGCCAGGTGACCTGGCCGCGCATCTGCATGAGGACCACGCCATCCGGCGTGGCGTCCCCGGCCTTCGGATCGACAACGGCTTCCTTCATCGTGACCTGCGGATACCGGGTGCGGGCGGCGCTCCCGGGCTCGACTCCGGCCACGCGGGTCTCGAGCGCCTGGAAAACGTCGCGAGGCAGGGAGGCGAACGATTGAGCCGGGGCGAAGGAGTCGAACTTCCCGGGCATCGCGACGGTCGCGAGCCACAGCACGCAGGCGCCGGCCAGCGCGCCGGTAAATGCCCCCGTCGCGAGGCCGAGCGCATGATTTGGAAAATCCGACTTCACGCTCTGGTAGGCAGGGGCCTTCATTTTCACGACCACCCCGGCGACCGCCGCGCCGACGAAATAGAGCGCGACGAACGAGCCCGCGGCGATCCAGCGCGGGTCGAACGTCAGGCCGCGCGAGATCAGCTCCGTCCACGGCTGCCAGTAACGAATGGCGACGAGGATCGCGAAGAGATTGACGAGCAGATGGCGCGTCTCGATGGCCGCGCCGTGCTGCCAGCCGCTCCAGCCGCGGTAAAGGATCGGCAGCACGGCGATGAGCAGGATGGAGATTTCCGAAGGGTTCATGGGGCGGTCGGGTTCACGAGGCCTGAAGCACCTCATCGACGGTCGTCACACCGAGCAGAATTTTTTCCGCGCCGTCGTAGCGGAAGCTTTT
Organism: Terrimicrobiaceae bacterium; assembly: GCA_028713285.1. Classification (GTDB taxonomy): domain Bacteria; phylum Verrucomicrobiota; class Verrucomicrobiia; order Chthoniobacterales; family JAATET01; genus JAATET01. The sequence continues at coordinate 8,910 of JAQTOP010000017.1, read as the reverse complement.
GAATCCGCGATCGACGGCCAGCGCGGTGATGGCCGCCTCGTCCGCTCCGTCGCCGATGGTCTGGCGGAAGTTGTCGTCGAGCACGAGCAACTCGAAGAGCCCGGTGCGCCCCCGGAAGCCCGTGCCGAGGCACGCGTCGCAGCCCCGCGCGGCGTAGAGGGGCTGGCCCGGCTCGAAGCTGAAGCCGATATCCTCGAGTTCGTCCCCGACGGCGGGGTATTCGCTACGGCACTCGGGGCAGAGCACGCGCACGAGCCGTTGCGCGATGACCATAAGCAGCGCGGAGGCGAGCTGGTAGCGCTCGATGCCCATTTCCTGCAGGCGCGAAATCGTGCCGATGGCGTCCTTCGTGTGCAGCGTGCTCAGCACCAGGTGGCCGGTGAGCGCCGCGCGCAGGGCCACGGCGGAGGCCTCGGCGTCGCGCATTTCTCCCACGAGGATGACGTCGGGATCCTGCCGCAGGATGGAGCGCAGCCCCGCCTCGTAGGTGATGCCGGCGCGGGGATTCACGGCGATTTGGGTGGCGCCCTTCAGCTCGTATTCCGCCGGGTCCTCGATCGTCATGATGTTCAGGCTCGTGGTGTCGAGCTGGCGCAGCGCGGCGTAGAGCGTCGAGGTTTTTCCCGAGCCGGTGGGGCCGGTGGCGAGGATCATGCCGTTCTTCGAGTGAAGGACGCTCTGGAACACGCCCAGCATTTCCTCCGACATGCCGAGCGATGTGAGGTCGAAGATGCCGCCCCGGTGGTCGAGCACGCGGATGACCATCTTTTCGCCGTAGATCGAATTCGCTGTCGCGACGCGGAAATCGATCTCGCGATCCTCGGCGAGCACGCGGAACTTTCCATCCTGCGCGCGGCGTTTTTCGGCCACGTCGATCTCGGCGAGCGACTTGAGGGCGGTGACGAGCCGCACGCCGTCCGATGGCTCGTAGGACATGCGCTCGTGCAAAATGCCATCGAGCCGGAAGCGCACGCGGTAGCTGTCGCTTGCGGGCTCGATGTGAATGTCGCTCGCCTTTTCGAGCAGCGCCTCCTCGAGCACCTCGTTCGCGTTATCGAGGCCGGAGGCGAGTTCGCTGTCGCCCTTGATTGCGACGGACTGGCGGTCGGTGTCCAAAAAGGTGAGGCCCTGGCGCGTGCTGCCCTTTGCGGCAAGGTGCGCGGCAGGATCGAAGCGTTTCGACAGGTTGAACGCGGGGAATGGCTGGCCGGTTCCGCTGCCATCAGCCGGCGGCGTGTCGGCTGCGGCGATTGCGGCGGCTTTGAGCTTGCGGGCCTGGATCTCGGAGAGCTTTTGCCGCGCCCGGAGCCAGAAGAAATACGCTCCCGCGCCCACGCCGGGCAGCAGCAGCGCGGCCATCGTCCAATGGCGGGGCTCGGCGCGCCGCTCGAAGAGATCGCGCTGCACGGCCTGCAGACTGCGCATCCAAACGCCGGCCACGGTGAGAAACGCGAGGAGGAGGAGTTCGAAGTTCCAGCGATCGGGTCCGGTCTTCGGCTCCGAAACAGCCGGCGGCGGCGCCGCGCTTGCTGCGGGAGGCGCCGCGTTTGGGCTGGCGGAGGGCTCCGGCGCCGGGGCGCTTGCCGGCGCGGCGGTCTGTTCCGGCGCCTGCGCGGACAACCCGGCCGGTGCAAGCGAGCCCGGGCCCGCCGTCGCAGCGGGTTCGTCAATCGGTTTGCCATCGATGGTCGCCACGGCGCCGAGCGGATAGCGAACGATTCCATTGGCAACCGCCACCGAGATGAATTGCCCGGTGCGCGCGACGATGCGGACGTCCCGCATTTGCTGGCCGTTCTTGAAGACGAGATTCGTCGCGTCAGCCCATGGGACGACGGCAAACGCCACGCACGCCATGACCATGAAATGGCCAATTTTTCCCATCCGCATCACCGGGGACGGTTCAACCTGAGTCAACCTCCCGGGTCAAATGCAAATTTCATTCAGCGTCGAAAGCTCTCACGCTGAGGGCGGAAGCCGGCGCAGCTCGCGGCGGCGAAGCAGGTGAAAGACGACCGTGTAGGTAAGGATCGCCGCAGGCACGGAGATCACGATCGACCCGATGAGCAGAGGCAGGCCGACCTTGAGGAAGGTCGTCCACTGCAGCATCTCGGCGAGCTTCGTGTGGTGCAGCACGATCTTCGGCGGCAGCCGGTGCGGGTTGCTGAGAATCCAGAATCCGATGTCGTATTCGATTCGCAGCAGGAACGGCCACAGCGGCGTGACCACGTCGTGCAGACTCACCGAAATGACCGCCGCGATCTTGCTGCAACGAGCGAGCCACGCCGTCACCAGGGAGAGCAGCGTCTTGACGCCGAACAGCGGGGTGAACCCATAAAAGACGCCGATTGCCACGCCGCCGGCGATGGCGTGCGGCGTATCGCGCAGTTCGAGCAGGCGGCGAAAAAGATTGCGGATGTGGTCGAACAGCTTCTTCACGGAGAGCTCAGCAACCAAGCAGCGGGGCCGGCGGTTTTCCAGCATTGAATTTCGTGCGCCCGGCGATACGGTGTCGGTTTTGCGGCGATGGACTACGGCATGGACGACACCGGACTATTCGACGACCAGCCGACCGGGTTTGCGAGGTGGGTCTGGCCGGCGTTGATCATTTCGGTCCTCCTGCACACGCTGTTTTTTTTGTGGCTCCGGGATGTGCCGTTTCGCCCGCTCGGCGATGCCCCGTCCGAGCCGCCGCCGCCCGCGCACGTTTTCAAGCTCGATCATATTCAACTCGATCCGCGGGTGCTCGAACCCCGCATGGCTGAGAAATCCGCGCCCGACGCCGCGCCGCAGGCCGTGCAATTGCCAAAGGACAAGCCATCCTTCGCGGCGATGATGGCCGAGAATCGGGGAGCCCCCGCCGCCCCGAAGATCGACACCCCCATGCTCGCCGAAAAACCGAAAATCGAATCCACGAGCTACGAACGGACGGTGCAGGATGCCGAGAAGGGCGGCGTGAAAAGCGTTGCGAAGGAGCTCGACCAGGTTCGGGAGGACTTGCTTGCCGAGAAGCCCGGGGTCTCCGGCAAGCCCCTGCTCGACCTCGCGCGTCCCGACGTCGATACCGGCGGCTCGCCCGGGAAGCAGGGCGCCCTCGCCGGCGCCGCGACGCCTGGCTTCAGCAACCTCGACGATTTGCTGGCGCAAACCGGCCCGCTCACGAAGGAGACCGCGCCCATTCGCATGGATGCCGACGTGCTCTACGACTACGACAGCTACCAGCTCCAGCCGCAGGCCGTCGCGAGCCTCGAGAAACTCGGCACCATCATCCGCCGCAACCCCCAGCTCGCCTTTGCGATCGAAGGCCACAGCGACTCCCACGGCCCGGACGATTACAATCTCCAGCTCAGCCAGTATCGTGCCGAGGCCGTGAAAGCCTGGCTGGTGCAGAACGTGGGCATTGACCCCGCACGTCTCACCACCCGGGGCTTCGGCAAAACCCGCCCCCTCGTCCCTCCCGGCACCATTGAAGAAGAGAGCGTCAATCGTCGCGTCGAGATCGTCCTTCACGACCTGAGCGCGACGCCCTGATGAGAGTTTACCAGCCGGGCGCGTCGATGGTCCCCCTCTACAAGGAACGCGTGCTCGCCGAGGCGGCCCGCGAGCTTTCCGAGCGCACCCGCAAGCGCCGCGACGACTGGCTCCCCATCTTCAAACGCTTCCTCAAGCTCGAGGAGCACCGCCTCCGCATGTGGCACAACGCCGGCGGCGGCGGCCGCGAGATCGCCCGCCAGCACGCCGATCTCATCGACATCGTCTTTCGCGAATTGTTCGAGAACCTCTCCGGCACGGCGGGCGGAAAAAACGGCTCCGAGCGTTTCGTCGTCGCGGCGTTCGGCGGCTACGGCCGGCGCGAGATGAATCCCTTCAGCGACGTGGATGTCATGTTCCTCACCGCGCGCGGCAAGCCGGGTGAGAGGCTCGAAGGCATCATCCGCCAGACGCTGACGGGACTTTGGGATCTGGGTTTCAAGGTCGGCCACTCCACCCGCTCGGTCGCACAGGCCGTGAAGGCGGCGAACGACGACATGGTCACGAAGACCTCGATGCTCGAGTGCCGCTTCCTGCTCGGCGACCGCGAGCTGTTCACCCGCTTCAAGGCCCGCTTCGAGCGCTCCTGCATCGTCGGGAAGGAGGATGCCTACGTCAAATGGCGCTTCGCCAGCCAGGAGGAGAGCCACGAAAAATATGGCGGCACGGTCTTCGTCCAGGAGCCGAACGTGAAGAACGGCTGCGGTGGCCTGCGCGACTACCAGAACATGCTCTGGATCGCATTCGTCACGCACCGGCTCAACACCACGGCGAAGCTCGTGGAGCGCCGCTTCCTGCGCGGATCCGAGCGGCGCGCGCTCGAGAAGGCCTACGATTTTCTGCTCCGCGTGCGCACCGAGATGCACTACGCCAACGGCCGCCCGATCGACAGCCTCACGCTCCAGCTCCAGGGCAAGGTGGCCACCGCGTTCCATTACCCGCAGAAGCACATTCTGGGCCGCTGCGAGGCGTTCATGCGCGACTACTACAGCCATTCCCGCGATCTCGCGCAGATCACGGCATCCGCCCTCGAGCGCCTCGACCTTCCGGCCGCCGGCTCGGCGAAGAGCGCCCTGCTCTCGCTCATCGGCCGCAAGGCGAAGCCCGTGAAGTTTGACGGCTTTCAGGCTAACGATGGCCGCATTTTTCCGATCGAGCGCGACGTGTTCAACGAGGATCCGTTTCGGCTCATCCGCGTCTTTCAGCACGCGCAGCAGCGGCAGCTCGGACTCAGCACCGAGCTGTGCGACCTCATCCGCCGCCGGCTCTTGCTCATCGACCGCACCTTCCAATACGCCCGGGTGAGCCGCGAGATCTTCCTCGATATCCTTTCGCACAAGGGCGAGGTCGGGCGCATCCTGCGCGCGATGCACGGCGTCGGCGTGCTCGGCCGCTACCTGCCGGAGTTCGGAGCGCTCACCTGCCTCGTCCAGCACGAGTTCTTTCACCGCTACACCGCCGATGAGCACACGCTCGTCTGCATCGAAAAACTCGACGGACTCCTGCTGGCCGAGGATCGCAAATTCGGCGGCTACCGTTCGCTGTTCCAGAAGCTCGAAGACCCTGCCATCCTTTACCTCGCCGTGCTTTTGCACGACGTGGGCAAGGCGTCGAACACGCGTCATCACGAGGAGCAGAGCGCCATGCTTGCGCACAAGGTCGCCCGCCGCCTCCAGCTCTCGCCCGAGCGCCGGCGCATGCTCGTCACCCTCGTCGATGCGCACTACACCCTCTCGCACACATCGCAGACGCGCAATCTCGACGACCCCGCCACGACTGCGGAATTCGCCGCCATCGTGAAAAACCGGACGTATCTCGACGCCCTTATGCTGCTCACGCTGGCCGATGGCATGGGCACGAGCGACCAGAATTGGTCGGACTGGAAGGAGTCGCTCGTCTGGATGCTCTATCGCAAGACGAGCGAATACCTCGAGGCCGGTCCGCGCTGGGCCGAGGAGCGGCGCAGGGATCGCGAATCGCTGCTCGAAAGCGTGCGCCGCCTGCTGCCGCGCGACTTCGTCGAGGAAATCGCCGCCCACTTCGCGTTCATGCCGGAGCGGTATTTCAACGCCTTTGACGCCGCGAGCATCGTCGGCCACCTGCGGCTCTTTCGGACCTTCTTCGAGCGGCGGCGCGATCCGGAGTTCGCGCTAGCGCCGGTCTTCCAATGGATCGAGCGCCCCGAGATGGGCCACTCCGAGGTCTGGGTGTGCGGATGGGATCGCGAGCGGTTCCTCGAGCGAATCGCCGGCGCGTTTCTCTCCGCAAATATCAACATCCTCAGCGCGGACATCTTCACCCGCGGCGACAGCCTCGCGCTCGATATCTTCCGCGTGTGCGATGCGCGGCATCAGCCTGTCACGACTGCGCGGGATCGGGATCGCGTTGAGAGCCGCCTCCTCGAATCGCTGAGCGTGGCGGAATACGACTTCATGCCGCTCATCGACGAGCCGAGCCGCCTGCGCAGCTACCGCCTGTCGCAGGAGGCGGAGCCCTCGTCGCGCGTGGTCGTCGATAATGCCGCCCACCCATTCTACACCATTCTCGAGATTCAGACGCCCGACCGCCTCGGCCTGCTCTACAGACTGCTGCGCGCGCTGGGCGGCATGGGGATCGCGATCCAGACCTCGCGCATCACCACCGAGATGGAGGTCGCACTGGACACTTTTTACGTAACGGGCCGCGACGAGCGGAAGATCACCGACGAAGCCGCCATCGAGCGGCTCCGGCGCATGGTGCAACGCGCGGCCGCCGAGCGTCGGCCCGCATAGGGCTTCGCCGTGATCCCGCGGCATTTCCCGATGCTGTTCGCCCGTCAATGCGGGCGCACGCTTGCGCGGCATCCATTGCTCCTCCCGCTCAATGTGCTGAGCATCGGGCTCGGCATCGCCGTCTTTCTGGCGATCCAGATCGCGAACCGCAGCGCGACGGAGAGCTTCCGCGCGGGGATCGACCTCGTCGCCGGCCGCGCGAATCTCGAAGTGCGCGGCGTGCTCGACGAATCCCTCCTCCCGCGCATCGCCGCCATCGAGGGCGTGCGTTCCGCCACGCCGCTGGTCGAGGGCGTGGTCACCATCCCGGATCATCCGGGCGAGTATCTGCGCATTGTGGGACTCGATCCCTTCAGCGGCGGCGAGTTGCGCACTTTCGAGCTGCTCGGCGCGGACCGCGCCCGCCTCGACCTCGAGACGTGGTTGCGCGATCCGGAGGCGATTGCGGTCTCGCGCGACTATTCCGAACGCGTGCTGCCCGCCCTCGGTGATCCGATTCGCGTGCTCGCCGCAAGCGGGCCGCACGCGCTTCACCCCCGCTTCGTGATGGAGCCGGCGATTGCGGCGGCGGGAGATCCGCGCATCGCCGCGATGGATATCGGCTGGGCGCAGGAGCTGCTGCAAAAGCGCGGACGCCTCACCGCAATCCTGCTCCTCGTCACGCCCGGTCAGCTCGACGCGGTGCGCGCCAGGATTCGAGAACTTGTGCCGGCGGATGTCGAGGTTGCGCCGCCGTCGAGGCGCGGCAGCCAGATCGAGGCGATGCTCGGCGCGTTTCAACTCAACCTCACCGCGCTCAGCCTCGTCTCCGTGCTGGTCGGCGCGTTCCTCATCTACAACACGGTTTCCGCGTCCGTCGTGCGCAGACAGCGAGAGATCGGCATCCTCCGCGCATTGGGCGCCACGCGCCACGAGGTGCGCCTGTTGTTCCTCGGCGAGGCCGCGGTTTCCGGGCTCATCGGCACGGCGCTCGGGGCGGCGGTGGCGCTGCCGCTGGCCTCCGCGCTCTCCGCTCCCATCGCACAGACGGTGCGCACGCTCTACATCCTCACGAGCATTGATCGCCTCGTCGTCTCGCCCTGGCAATTCGCCGAGGCCCTTGCCATCGGCCTGGGCGCGGCCCTGCTTGCCGCATGGGTGCCCGCGAACGAAGCGGCGCGGGCTGAGCCTGCGCGAGTGCTCCATCCCGGCGCGGCCATCGAACGGTTCGGCGCCGTTCCGCGCCGTTGGCTCCTTGCCGGCATTGCCTTGCTCGCTGCGGCGGCGATTCTGGGCTGGGCGACGTTGCGTTTTCGCCTGCCGCCGCTGGGCTTTGCCAGCGCGCTGGGTGTGCTGGCCGGGTTTTCCCTGGTTGCGCCGGCGGCCATTCGCACGGCCTGCCGTGCGATGAATCGGAGCCCGCGTTACCTGCGGCTCGCGGCGCGCAATCTCTCGCGATCCGTGCATCGCAGCGCGGTCACCGTCGCCGCGCTCGCCGCCGCCATCGCAATGACCGTGAGCGTTTCGGTGATGATCCACTCGTTTCGCGCGAGCGTGAACGAATGGATCGACGCGACCCTCGTGGACGATCTGTATATCGGACTCGCTGCGAACGAATCCGGCCCGCTGCAAGCCGCTCTGCCGGCGGAAGCGGTGCGCTGGCTGGCGGCGCAACCGGGCGTCGAGCACGTGGCGACGCGGGCGGAGACGACGATCGACTTTCGCGGCGAGCCGGCGGAATTATCCGTCGCCACGGGCGCGCGAACGAACACGATGCGCTTTCTCGGCGGAGGCTCGGAGGGCCAGTTCCGCGATTTTCTCGCGGCGGGAACGGTGGGGGTATCCGAGCCCTTCGCGAGCCGATTTCGCGTCGCGCGCGGGGATCGCATCGCATTGCGCACGCCGCGCGGGCCGGTGGAATTTCGCGTGGCGGGCGTGTTTCAGGATTACGCGCGCAGCGGCGGGGTGATCGTGATGAAGCGCGAGGATTACGAGCGGCATTGGGAGCCGATCGGCGCGCAATCGGTCGCGCTGGCTCTCGCCCCGGCGGTGGACCCCGCCGCCATCGGCGACGCCTTTCGCGCGCGATTCGGTGCCGGGGGACAATACGCGATCCGTTCAAACCGGGCGTTGCGCGATCGCATCTTCGACATCTTCGACCAAACCTTCGCGGTCACGCTTGTGCTGCGGGCGATCTCGGTCGTCGTCGCGGCGGCGGGAGTCACGCTGGCGCTGCTCATCCTCGCGGCGGAGCGCGAGCGCGAGATCGGCGTGCTGCGGGCGATCGGCGCGTCGCGCGGCCAGGTGGTGGGCCTGTTCCTTCGCGAGGCGGGGCTCATTGGCCTCCTCGCGAGCGCGCTCGGCGTGGCCTCCGGCTGCTGCCTCGCGATGGTGCTCACCTGGGTGGTGAACAAGGCATTTTTCGGCTGGACGATTCAGCTCAGCTACCCGGCGGGCGTGCTGCTCTCGACGCCGCTGTGGATCGTGCCGGTCGCCGTGGTCGCAGCGATCCTGCCCGCCTGGCGCGCAGCGTGCGTGCCCCCGGCGGCGGCGGTGCGGTTCGAGTGACGCGGCCGGCGTTTCGCGCCTTGACCCGGTCGCCGGAGGTGCTACGTCTTTGGCGGAAAGCAAC
>JAQTOP010000157.1 GCA_028713285.1 Terrimicrobiaceae bacterium | reverse complement strand
GGGCAGGGCACGTTTGTCGCCCGGGGCTTGAAGCGGGCCTCGCCGGCGGAGCGGCGGCGGCAGCTCGAACCCGCGCTGCGCCAGCTCGTCGCGGAAGCCCTGCATCTGGGCCTCGACGAGGAGGAACTCACGGAACTCACGAGCAGGACCTTTCACGCCATGCAAAAAAATCCCAAACGTCCATGAATCCCCACGCCATCGAGACCAAATCCCTGCGCCGCTCCTTCGACAAACGAGCGGTGCTCACCGACCTGAACCTCCGCGTGCCTCGCGGCAGCATCTATGGATTCATCGGCCGCAACGGCGCCGGGAAAACCACGACGATGAAAATCCTGGCCGGCCTTGCGCGTGCGGAGGGCGGCGAGGTGCGGGTGCTTGGGAGCGATCCGTGGGGAATCGGCGCGGAGGAACGCCAGCGGATTGGCTACCTCTCCGAGGCGCAGAATCTGCCGGCTCGCCTGCGGGTGCGAAGGCTGATCGCGTTTTGCGCGCAGTTTTATCCGGCTTGGGATCGGATGCTTTGCGACGAACTCGTGAGCCGGTTTCAAATTTCGCCGCATCAGCGGGTGGGCGCGCTGTCGCTGGGGAGCCAGCGGTTGCTGGGGATCATTCTCGCGCTGGCGCCGCGGCCCGAAGTGCTGCTGCTCGACGAACCGGCGGCGAATCTGGATGTCGTGGCGCGGCGGGAATTTCTCGATCAAATCCTCGATCTGATCCGCGACGGCGGGAGCACGGTCTTTTTCTCGACACATATCTTGAGCGACATCGAGCGCGTCGCGGACCAGGTGGGCATCCTCGTCAACGGCACGCTGCGCGTGAGCTGTCCGCTCGATGAGTTGAAGGAATCGATCCAGCAGGTGCGCTTCTTCGATTTTTCGGGTGCAATGCCCGACGGCCTGCCGGGCAGCCTGAGCCTGAAGCGGTCGAGCGACGGGTTGCTGGCCACGCTCGATGTGCGGGTTTCCGGGCCGCCGCAGGAAATCGCGGCGCGCTGGAATTGCCGGCACGAAACACACCCGCTTTCGCTCGAAGACATCTTCGTCGAACTCACCAAAAACTGATCCATGAAAACCGCCGACCGATTTCTTGCGCTGCTTCGATTCCACGCCCTCGGCGTTGCCTGGCTCTGGATTTATCCCGCGGTGCTCGTGTTTTACGCGCTGATTGGGAGCATCGGGCGCAACTTCGATCTGACTTTGCGCCTGTCCATGACCAGTGACCTTGGAAGCTGGATGTTTTTGATGTTTCTGGCCTCATTTCTTTTTGGCGGAAATCCGTCCTTCGGCGCGCGTGCAAAGAGCCAGCGGACAATCCTCCCTGACCCGGAGTTCCTGCTCACGAGGGCGGTGAGCCGTCCCGATGTTTATTGGGCGCGCATGGCGCTTTACTGGCTGATGGTTTTCATTCCGGTCCTCGTGCTGCTGGGATGGGCGATTTGGACGCCGTCGCGGACCTTTCATGGAACAAGCGCGACGCTGGCGGAATTCTCTAAAAATCTGCCGAACGGTCATGTCGAACGGGCGGTGAAGGGCGACGTGTGGTTATCTGTGCCGCAGGGCACGATGCTTGTGGCGGGCTGGAGGGTGGGATTGCTCCTTTTCACGGCGCTCCTGTCGCAGGTCGTCGTTTGTGCCGCCGCGCTGCTGCCGGGAAGATGGCGATGGATCAGTTTTGCCGGGTTTGTCGGGATCGGGGTGGCGATCAACGTTTCAACGACGGCGCCGAATTTCTTCTTCGCCGTGAGCCACGCGGCGGAGCTCGTAGCGCTCTTTGTCCTGCTGACTGCGGGCAGCGCATGGCTGTGCCGCTGGATTTTTCTGCGGCAGGAATTTTAGGACGCTGCGGGCGGCCACCGCCGGAAGCACGAATCAGAAAATCCCTAGGAACTTCTTTTTTTTCGGCGCGGGGGTCGGGCCGCTGACGGCTTTCGCCTCGGTTCGGGACTTGCCCTTTTGCGGGGGCACGTAGGGGACGGGCGCGTTGACGGCGAGGCCGGCGATGGGGTCCTGGTTTTTCAGCTTGCCGGGCAGCGGAGGCTGGGCGGCGGTGGGATTCGTCGATTTGCGGAAGCGGATGCGCTCGGCGCGGGTGAGGGGATCGTCAAATGTCTCTTCGTATTGGGCGTCGAGTGAGAGGGCGAGGTCGTAACTCGCGAGGGCGGAGAGGTAGTCGAAGCGGGCCTGAAGAACGGTAGTTTGCGATTGGAGGAGCTGCACCTGGGCGTTCAGCACATCGAGCTGCGTGCCGGCGCCGGCATCGAGCCGCTCCTGCGAGAGGCGGAGGGCCTCGGTCGCCTGCACGACGCTCGCCTCCTGGCTGGTGAGGGTTTGCTCGGCGGTCTGGAGATTCGAGATCGCCTGCTGAACGTTCAGGATGACCTGGCGGACGGAGTTGTCGTAGTTGATGGCGGCCTGCTGGAGCTGGGCTTTGGCCTGCGCCACGAGGCCCGCGGTTTGGAAGCCGTCGAAGATTGCCCAACTGCCCTGGAATCCATAGGTCCAGCCTTGGGTGAGCTCGCCGAGATTCTGGAACGCGGTGTTGTTCCGCCAGGTGTAGTCCGCGGTGGCGGAGACGGT
>JAQTOP010000113.1 GCA_028713285.1 Terrimicrobiaceae bacterium | reverse complement strand
GCGGCGCCGGAGCTGAAAAGGCCGGCGAGATAGCCATTGAGCCACACGCGCTGCGACGCGTCGAAGGGCGCGGTGGCGGGAATTTGCGGGATCGTCATGGCGAGGCAAAAAGCTTGAGGAGCAGAAGCAAGGTCGTGAGGAGCAGAATCCAAAATGCGATCTGGTAGAAACGCAGCGGGTTGCGCGTGAGGAGCGGTTCGACGAAATCGGTCGCCGCGCTCTCCGGATGACCGAGCGCGAAAAGCAATTCCGAATAAGTCTGGAAGCGCGCCTGCTGGCGCGTGGACAGGCATTTGAGAATGACGGCGTCGAGCCAGGGGGGGACATTGGGATTGGCGCGGCTGGGCCTTTGCACGGGCTTGAAGGCGGGCTTTTGAAAGCGCTCGATCCGGCCGTGCGGGGGACGGGCGGCGAGCATTTCGTAAAGCGTCGCGCCAATGGAAAAAATTTCCGTGCGCTCGGTGAGCGCCGCGCCGGCGAAGCGCTCGGGCGCAAGGTAGCTCGGGGTGCCGGAGGCGCCGGCCTCCGTGAAAACTGGCAAGGCCAGCCCGAGGTCGAGCAGCTTGAACTCGATGTCGTCCCCGCGTCGCAATGCGAGGAGGTTGTCCGGTTTGATGTCGCCGTGGACCATCTCATGACGCAACAGCCACTGCCCGGCATGGCAAAGAAAGCGGCCGAGGGCGACGGCCTCCTCGGCTCCGAATCGGCGGGATCGGAGCACGAAGCGCAGGCTCGGCGCCTCGATGTAATCCATGATGTAATAATGCGGCGACCCGCTTTCCGGACGGCGAGCGCGAACGGTGAAGTCGCTGTCGAAGCGGCAGGCATTCCACGCCTCGTGCGCAAATCGGGCGCGGATCACGCCGCTGTCATCGGTCTCCGCCTCCTGCGGAACGAATTTCACAACGAAGCGCTGGCCGTCCTTTTCGGCAAGCCACACGCGGTCGCTCCCCGACATTCGGGAAAGGAGGCGATGGCCATCGACGATTTCATTTTTTGCAAGCCGGGGAATGGGAAACGTCGGACCGTCATCGAGTTCGGGACCGACTTCCTCGACCTCCGCCACGATGGCGCTGAGGTCATCGAAATGCGGCGCGGGGCGCCTCGAGACGGCCTCGTCGAGCAGGCTGCGGGCGGAGCGAAATCGGCACACGATCTTCGCCAGCAGGTCGTCGTCGAGCAGGTGCGTCAGGCCGTCGGATGTGATCACCAACATGTCTCCTTCCTGTATCGATTCCTCGAAATAATGGCTGGGAACAGCATCACCCATGCCGACGGCGCCGGTGAGCGTCTCGCCGCCTTCGGAATCCTTGCGGGTGTGCGCCCGGCTGAGCCGCCGGATGACGCCGTCGCGAAGCAGCAGAATGGGAGAATCGCCGACATTGATTCCGCATACCCGGGCGCCCGAGATGCAGGCGGCTGCGAGCGTGGTTTGCATCGAAGCCGTGCCATCACGATAGGCGCCCTCTGCGTAGAGGCTCTTGTTTGCCTGCTCCAGCAGGCGCTCGAGCGTTTTCCGAATCGACCAGTCGCGCGGGTGCGCGGCGAAATTTCCGGAAAAAAGCCGGACGACCCGCTCGGCGCAGCGGCGTGGATCGCGCGCCGCGCCGACGCCATCGGCGAGCACGCACAACGCCCCGCCGTCCTCGAGGGGCGCAACGGCAAAGACGTCCTCGCTTTCACGGTGCCCCGGGGACGGAATGCCGTGACTCGTTATGCGGAGCTTCACGACGGCCTAGATGCGCGCGCCGCTCAGGGCGCCCCAGGTGCTGCGCCAGCGCGTCTTTACAAGGGAGAGTCCGCCGATGGCGACCGCTGCAAGCGCCGCGAAGACGAGCAGGCCGGCGGAGTAGCTCCCGGTCCAGCCCTTCGAGTAGCCCAGCATGGTAGCGAGAAGGAAGCCGCCAATGCCCCCGCCGCAGCCGACCAGACCCGTCATGACGCCGATTTCGCGGGCAAAGCGTTGCGGAAGAAGCTGGAAGACGGAGCCATTGGCCATGCCAAAGGAACCGCTCGCCACGAGGAGCAGCGCGAGGTTCGCGTAAATCGGCGCGATGAAGGCAGCGCCTACGAGCGCCGCGCAAGCCGACGCGTAAAACGTCGTCAGCGCGCGAATGCCGCCGAAGCGATCGGCAAGCGCTCCTCCGACGGGGCGCAGCGCCGCGCCGCAAAGCGTGCAGATGGCCGCGAAGTCGCCGGCGTGGACCGGCGTGAGCCCGTATTGCGAGGTGAAGTAGAGCACGAACGAACTCGCGAGGCCCACAAAGCCTCCGAAGCTGACCGTGTAGTAAAAAAAGAACCAGTGCGCGTCCCGTTGCCTGAGCAGATCGACGTAATCGGCCAGCCGCTTCGCCTTCACTTCGACCGGCGCGTCCTTCGAGAAGATCGTGTAAATCACAAAGACGATCAGAATCGGAATCAACGCGAGGCCGAAGACGTTCTGCCAGCCGTAGGCCGCCGCCAGGCGCGGGGCGAGCAGGCTGTCGAGCACGACGCCCACATTGCCCGCGCCGGCCAGCCCCATCACGAGACCCTGCATGTGCGGCGGATACCAGCGGCCGGCCTGGGGCAGCGCGACCGCGAAGCTCGCGCCGGCAAAACCGAGGACGATGCCCATGAGCAGCGTCGAGAAATAGGTCGGCAGGCCGAAACGCCATGCGGCGAAGAGTCCCGCGGCCACGATCAGCTGCGCGATGATCCCGGTGCGCTTTGCGCCGATGCGATCGACGAGCAGCCCGAGCACGATGCGCAGGACCGCGCCGGCGAGGATCGGGAATGCGACCATCAGGCCCTTTTGTTCCGGCGAGAGCGCGAGGCTTTTCCCCATCTGGGCGCCGAGCGGGCCGAGAACCGTCCAGACCATGAAGCTGACATCGAAATAGAGAAACGACGTGATGAGCGTGGGCAGGTGCCCGGATTTGCGAAGGTCGGATAGGTTCATCGGTGGGTGTTGGATGTGGTTTATTTGATGCACGCCGGAGTTTTCCGGGATCGGACGGAGGCCGTCCTGGCGGTGGTCCGGGGGGGACATTCATCGTCGATGAACGCGTCGAGGCATCGCCGGCGGATTCCCTGATCGACCGCAAGCCCGCGGCTTTCGATCACGCCGCCAAGGCACCATGCCGCCCGCTCGCGCGTGGCGCGATTCACGCCGTTCCGATAAAATGAAATAAACTGGCGGCTGGATTCATCGGTCGCGAAGCCGTTGTAAAACGGTCCGACGAGGCTGTTGCGAAGGGCCTCGGCCGGCAGCGGAAAAATCGCGCGCTCGACGAGAAGGTCGGCGACGGCGGCGCGGTTTTCCGGTTGATCGCAATAGCGGCATGCCTCGACCAGGGCCTTGCGCAATGCGGCGTATGCCTGCGGTTCGCCGGCCGTCGAATCATTCCGCATGGCGAGCACCTTCTCCGGATGGCCGGGAGCAAGCGCCGCGCTTGTCGCGACCACCCAGCCGTCGCCGGCGAACGCGGCGCCGGAGTTCCAGGGCTCCCCCGCGCAGAAGCCCTCGATCTGCCCCTCGCGCATGTGATCGGCCACCAGCGGCGGCGGCAATACCGTGATCCGCACGTCCCGATCGGGATCGAGCCCGGCGGCGCGCAACCAGCTGCGAAGCAAAAAGTGGTGGCTCGAAAATTGGGACACGACGGCAAGCGTCATGCGGCGCGGGGCTTCACCGCGCACGACGAGGCGAAACGTGCGCGCGTCACGCACTCCCTTTTCCCACAGCCGGCGCGAGAGCGTAATCGCATTGCCCTGGAGGTTCATCACGAGATCGGTGCTCACCGGGCAGGCCGGCGCGTGCGACCCCAGGAGGATCGAATAGAGGAGCCCGCCCGGGATCGAGGCGCCATCGATCTCGCCGTAAACGATCTTTTCGCGGATGGATCCCCAGCCCAGCTCGCGGCTGAGACGCACCCGCAGGCCCGCCTTCGTGAAAAAGCCCAGCGCATCCGCCACGAGGAAGGGCGCGGCGTCGATGAGCGGCACGTAGCCGAGACGAAACCCCGCCAGCATCCCGCCCGACGGACGCGATGCGGAATTTCTTCGGCTGTGGATACGAGACATGACCGGTTTCATTCAGCAGCGGGGGTGCCAGACAGGCGATTCGAATCGTATGAATTCAATGATTGTTTTTTCTTACAATGATGAGTGTTCTTCATAAATGGCCAATGACCTTGATATCCGGCTGCTTCGGATGTTCTCGACTCTCGCCCGCGTGGGCAGCTACACGCGAACGGCCTCCGCGCTGCACCTCACCCAATCGGCCATCAGCCACGGGATGCGACGCCTCGAGGATCAGTTGGATTGTAAATTAATTTACAAAAAGGGCAAAACGACGCACCTCACGCCCGATGGAAGGCATTTCCTGGGCCAGATCCTGCGGGTGCTCGACGGGCTCGACCGGGCGGCGGAGTCGATGTCGAGCCGGGCGGAATCGCGCGGGAAGCTGAGCATCGTCCTGAGCACGTCGATCGCGCATGCGATCCTCGCGTCCGTCCTGCGGGAGTATCGGGAGTCGTATCCCGAAGTGTCCATCGTGGTGCGGCTCGAGAATGCGCCGCGCGCCATCGAGGAAATCGAGCAGGGCCGAGCCGACCTGGCAATCATCGTGAGCGGTCGGTTGCCGGAGGGCCTCAGGGCGCACCCGCTGATGAGCGACCGGCTCCAGCTCTTTTTCTCTCCGATCCACGCGTGGGCGAAAAAGCAGCGCGTCACCGCCGCGGAAATGAAGTGCGAGCACATGCTGCTGTATCAGCGCGACAGCGTCACGTTTCGGCAGACGGAGGACTTCCTTTTGCGAAGCGGCATCCGGCTGAGCTCCTACGTGGAGATTCCCAGCTTCGAGATCATGAAGCAGCTCACGCGGCTCGGGCTGGGCGTGGCCCTGATGGCGCCGTGGGTGGCGACGAAGGAGCTGGAGGAGGGCTCGCTCGCCACGCTGCCCACCCCGCGCTTCAAGATCGAACGCAAGTGGTCCGTGGTGCATCAGGGCCACCGGGAACTGCGGCCGCACGAGCAAACTTTCATCGGGCTGTGCCGGATGGCCTGCCGGTCCATGGTCGGAACCGAACCACAGACTTCCTGATTGCGCGTTATATTCGCAATGAGATAGGGCTCTCGACGGCGAGCGCCGCACCCACCACCAATGAAGCTCCTGTTCTTCGCGAACGTCCGATCGGCGATCGGCCGTGCGGCTGACGAAATCCCGCTCGGCCAGCCGGCCTCGATGGACGATGTTTGGCGATTGTTGATTGGGAAATACCCGGCCATTGCGGCCTTTCGCGACGTGGCTCGATTGAGCCGCAATGAGGAATTCGCGGACGCCGACACGACCTTCGGAGACACGGATGTGGTGGCGGTGATCCCGCCGGTATCGGGCGGGTAAATGAGAACCTCGGTGACATTGGTTTCCCAACGCATCGAAGAGCGATGGCGGAGCCCGGAGCCAAAGAGCGGGTCCGGCGCGACCGTCGAGTTTCGGGGGTGCGTGCGGGATCGCGAAAACGGCCAATCAATCTCCGCGCTGGACTACGAGGCTTATGAAACGATGGCCCTGCGCATGATGGAGCGGATTCTTGATGAAGAGGCGATGAAACACCCCTGCGAACAGGTCGTCGTGATTCATCGTCATGGCCGGATTCCCGTCGGAGACACCGCCATTCTGGTATGGATCGAGGCGCGCCACCGCGGAGAGGCCTTTGCGCTCCTCGCGGCCTTCATGGACCGCTTGAAGACGGATGTTCCCATTTGGAAAGCGGGGTTCGCGCCATGCTGATCGAGGTGGAAGAAGCATGGCGCTTGATCGATGCGTTCAGCCGGCCCCTGCCCGCCGGACGAACCGCCCTTCGGGACGCGCTGGATTTGAGGCTGGCGGAGGCGGCGATCGCCGACCGGGATCATCCGCCGTTTGATCGATCGACCGTCGATGGCTACGCGATCTCGATGGACGATTCCTCGACCTCGTTCAAGGTCGTGCGGACCATCGCGCCGGGGGAATCCTGCCGCATCGCGCTCGATTTGGGTTGCGCCATCCGGCTTTTCACGGGGGCGGAGCTGCCGGCTTCCAATTTGCGAGTCGTCATGCAGGAGGACACTGTCCGGGAGGGCGACACGCTGCGAATCAAGAACGATTGCCCAGGGCGGAACATTTGCCACCAAGGAGAGGACTTCCGCGCGGGGGCCGTGCTCATCCCCGCGGGCACGGCCGTGGACGCAGTCGCGTCGGCAATGCTCGCCTCGATCGGCCAGGCGCATCCGCTGGTCATCCGTCCGCCGCGGATTTTGCATTTCACCAGCGGAGACGAAATCGTGGACGCGGAAAAAACGCCGGGGCCGGGCAAGATTCGCAACAGCAACGCCCCCTTGATTCGCGCGCTGCTGAGCCGCTATCGTCCCGAAGAATTTCGGCAGGTCCACCTTCCCGACAACGAATCACAGGCTTCGCGCCTGATCGCGGAAGCGGATCCCGATCGTTTTGACGTGCTGCTGTTTTCGGGCGGAGCGAGCGTGGGCGACTACGATTTCACCCGGAGTTTGCTGCGGACGCTTGGCCACACGATTCACTTTCCCGCGGTCAATGTCCGGCCGGGCAAGCCCCTTATTTTTGCGTCCCGTGGCGAAAACCTCGCCTTCGGCATCCCGGGAAATCCCGTTTCGCATTTCGTCTGCTTTCATCTTTTCATCGCGCGGGCGCTGGACAAGCTGGCCGGCCGAGAGCCTGCGTCGGAGCAGGACGCGGAGCTCGCCTCACCCATCCCGGGAAAACCCAATCGCCGCGTGACCTACTGGCCGGCGATCCAAAGCCGCGACGGGACGCACTGCCGCGTGTCACCCGTGCCATGGAACAGCTCGGGCCACCTCGCTTCGCTGCTCGGTGTCAACGCGCTGATCCGCCTGGACGCGGAAGCGAAACTGCCCGCTCCGGATGAAATCGTCCGCATCCTTCCACTCCAAACCAGCCCATGAAATCCTCGACGCTGCCGCTCAAACTTTCGCACCTCGATCAGCAAGGCGCCGCCCGGATGGTCGATGTGGCGGACAAGCCCATCCAGCATCGCGTGGCGGTCGCCGAGGCCCGCCTCACCTGCCAGCCGGCCACGATACGCGCCCTCAAAGCCGAGGCCCTCAAGAAGGGCGACGCGCTTTGCGTGGCGCGAATCGCAGGCATCCAGGCCGCGAAGCAAACGCCGCAGCTCATCCCGCTTTGCCATCCGCTGCCGTTGAACAAGGTATCCGTCGAGTTTCGGACCGGCCGCGATTTCATCCGCATTCTTTGCGAGGTCGCGACCGATGCGAAGACGGGCGTGGAAATGGAAGCGCTCACCGGCGCCTCGCTGGCTGCCCTGGCGCTCTACGACATGATGAAGGCCATCGACAAGACGATGGTGATCGAGGGGCTGCGGGTCGTGAAAAAGGAGAAGCGATGAAGATCGGCCGCGTGACGATCAGCGACCGGGCTTCGGCGGGAATTTGCGAGGATCTGAGCGGGCCCGCGATCGAGGAATCCCTGCGCGATCTGCCGCCGGGCGCGCATGAATTCGTGAGCCGCCTCGTGGCGGATACCGAACCCGGCATCGCGGACGCGCTGCTCGATCTGGCCGACCGCGAGCATTGCGAGCTGATCGTGACCACTGGAGGAACCGGTCCGTCCCTCCGCGACGTGACTCCCGAGGCGACCCGCCAAGTCCTGGAGAAGGAGCTGCCGGGCTTCGGCGAGATCATGCGGCGGGAATCCTTCGCGATCACCCCGACCGCGATCCTGTCGCGGGCCATCGCCGGCATTCGCGGACGCTCGTTGATTGTGAACCTCCCAGGCAATCCCAAGGCGGTGCGCGAGTGCCTGCGGATATTATCGCCGGCCATCGTCGAGGGAACGCGACACCTCCGGGAAGGATAACCTTTTATGCGCACAAAAACGAACGACCGGCAGACGATCGCCCTGCTTCCACGCATTCGAATTCTCCGCGGCAAGGACGTTGCCTTCGGCCCGGGCAAGGCCGATCTGCTCGAGCAGATTCGGGAAACGGGCAGCCTCAATCAGGCAGCCCGGCGGCTGCGGATGTCCTACATGAAAGCCTGGCTGCTCGTCCGGGTCATGAACGCATGCTACAAAAAGCCGCTGGTTAAGGCGTCGCGCGGGGGCAGCGGCGGCGGCGGCGCGGAATTGACCAGCGCGGGCGAACGCGTCCTCTCCCTTTATCGAACGATGGAAAGGCAGAGCCTGCGCGCCATGGAGCCCGCGTGGGCCGGGATTGCCAGTCTTCTCAAATCCGAATCCTCATGAAATATCTCATCGCAAGCATTGCCATCGTCCTTTGTTCCATTTCGGCGGGCGCGGAGGAGCCGCCGGGCCGGCTCGTCATCGCGGCGGCCTCGGATCTCGTCTATTGCATCGAGCAGCTCAACAAGGCGTTTGCGGAGGCGCATCCGGGCATCGACCTCAAGGTCGCCACGGGCTCGTCGGGAAATTTTTCCTCGCAGATTCGAAACGGCGCGCCGTTCGACATTTTTCTTTCCGCCGATATGGAATTGCCCCGCGCGCTGGCGAGGGACGGGTTCGCGGACGCAGACAGCCTCACCCTGTATGCAATCGGCCGGATCGTTCTCTGGACCACCCGGGACGCCGTCGATGTCTCGCGCGGGCTGGGCATCGTGACCGACGCAGGGGTTCACAAGCTGGCAATCGCGAATCCCGATCACGCGCCGTATGGCCGCGCCGCCAAAGCCGCCCTGGAGCACGAGCACCTGTGGGATCCGGTGAAAGGGAAGGTCATCCTCGGGGAGAATATTGCGCAGACAGCGCAGTTTGTGCAGACCGGAAACGCCGACGCCGGGATCGTCGCGCTGTCGCTGGTCCTCTCGCCGACGTTGTCAAAGGTCGGGCGCTACAAGGAGATTCCTCCGGAGTTTTATCCAAAATTGGAGCAGGGCGCGGTGATCACCAGCCGCGGCATGAAGAATCCCGCTGCGAAGCGTTACATTGAATTTCTGCGCTCGGAAAAAGCGCGCAGGATTTTCGACCAATACGGTTTCCGGCTGCCGGAATAACCCGCCGCGATGGGCATTCCGTGGGAGGTAATTGGACTGACCGGCGACCTTTGGCAAAGCCTCTGGCTGACGATCCGGCTGGCCCTCGCGACGACGACGATCCTCATCCTCATCGGTCTGCCGCTCGCGCAATTTCTGAACAACTGCCGCTGGAGGGGAATCGTCTTCCTCGAGGCGCTTGTAACCCTTCCCATCGTGCTCCCGCCCACGGTCATTGGATTTTACCTGCTCGTGGCCTTCGCCCCGCAAAATTTGCCCGGGTGGCTCTGGGAACGCCTCACCGGCCATCCGCTCGTGTTCACGTTTTCCGGCCTCGTCGTCGGATCGGTGATCTACAGCCTTCCGTTCGCGGTCCAGCCGTTTCAAAGCGCGTTGAAAGCCGTGCCGCTCGAGGTGCGCGAGGCTGCCATGATTTGTGGAGCGACTCCGTTACAGACGTTCTGGCACGTTACGCTGCCGCTGGCGCGAAGGGGGATCGGCGTCGGCGTCACGTTGAGTTTCGCCCACACGATCGGGGAGTTCGGCGTGGTCCTGATGCTCGGAGGAAACATTCCCGGCGTGACCCGCGTCGCGTCGATCGCGCTGTTCGATGAAGTGCAAAAGTTGAACTACGCGGCAGCCCATGCGTTCGCGCTCGTTCTCCTCGCGATCTCGTTCACCGCGCTGCTGACGATTGGATTATTGCAAAGAAAAAAGGATCCCGCGGAATGATGCCGTCGCGCTCGACCGCGCCTATTTTTTCGGCGCGGCGCCGGCGATCG
Source organism: Terrimicrobiaceae bacterium (assembly GCA_028713285.1). GTDB lineage: Bacteria > Verrucomicrobiota > Verrucomicrobiia > Chthoniobacterales > JAATET01 > JAATET01. The sequence goes on along the minus strand of JAQTOP010000113.1, from coordinate 180 downwards.
CCAGCGTGATCTGGATTTCGTCGGCCACCTTGTCTTCGAACCGGCCCGGCGCAATGCCGTAATCGCTGCGACGAATCGTGAACTCGGAGCGGATGACAAGCAGGTCGCCCTCGGCCTTCGGCACGCGATCCTTCAATCGTCCCGGCAGGTAAGTCACCCTCACCGGAACCGTGATCTCCT
>JAQTOP010000112.1 GCA_028713285.1 Terrimicrobiaceae bacterium | reverse complement strand
ATCGCCACGGAATGCGCCCGGTAAACCGGCACGCGCACGCAGGTGACCGAGGCGCGGAACATCGGCAGGTGCATGATGCGCCGGCCTTCGTTCTGCATCTTCATCTCCTCCTTCGTGTAGCCCGTGTTGAGAAACGAATCGACCTGCGGGATCACGTTGAAGGCGATCTGGTGCGAGAAGACCGCCGGCTGCACGGCCTGGCCCGCGGCGATGGCGTTCGTCTGCTGGCGGAGTTCCTCGACGGCCTGCGCCCCCGCGCCGGAGACGGCCTGGTAGCTCGCGGCGAAGACCCGCTTCACGCGGAACTTCTGGTGCAGCGGGTAAAGGCCCATCAGCGCGATCGCGGTCGTGCAGTTCGGGTTCGCGATGATGCCGGCGTGGTCCTTGACGTCGGCGCCATTGATTTCGGGCACCACGAGAGGCACGTCGTCATCCATGCGGAAGGCTGAGGAATTATCGATCACGACGGCGCCTGCCTTCACGGCGAGCGGGGCATATTCCTTGGAGATGGCGCCGCCCGCGCTGAAGAGCGCAATATCGACGCCTGCGAAGGAATCCGCATCCAGCGCCTGCAGCGGCACGTCGTCGCCGCGAAACGCGAGCGTGCGGCCGACCGACCGGGGCGAGGCCAGCAGCGTGAGCTTGCCGACGGGGAATTTGCGCCGCTCGAGCACGCCGAGCATTTCGACCCCCACCGCGCCGGTTGCCCCGACGATCGCCACGTGATACTTCCTGCTCATAAAGAAAAGGCGACCATGACTAGCGCAGATTCCCGGCCCGGCCAACCTGGATTTTCCATTCGGGTGAGCGTGCCCGCCCAGCGCCTCGACCTGCTCGAGGGGGATCGCCTGGTCGCGAGCTACCCGATTTCGACGTCGAAATACGGCCTCGGCTGCGAACCCGGCAGCTTCCGCACACCCACGGGCCGCTTCGCAATCGACGAAATGATCGGCGACGGCGCCCCGCCGTGGGCCGCGTTCAAATCCCGCCTGCCGACCGGATCGCTCGCCATGCCGGGCGGGGAGGACGACCAGGTGCTCACGCGCATCCTGTGGCTGGCCGGAATCGACCCGCACAACTCCAATACCCGCGAGCGCCACATCTACATCCACGGCACGAACCAGGAGGCCCTCGTCGGCACGCCGGCCAGCCACGGGTGCGTGCGCATGCGCAACGACGACGTGATCGACCTCTACGCGCGCGTGCGGCCCGGCACTCCAGTTGAGATAATTGCCTGATTGCAGTCTCGGGCCGCGAATTTCATTGTTTCACCGCTGCGATGTGCCTAAATCGCCGCCAGCTACTCGCGAAGAAAGGAGGGGAAAACATTCATGAAATTTGTCAAGATCGCGGCTCTCGCCGTTTTCGCGGCCGCTTCGCTCAGCTTGGGCGCTTGCGCCAGCAAACCGAAGCCGGCTCCGGCTCCGGCCAGCATGGGCTACTCCAAGTAACCCGGCCAACCAAAGAAATTTAGACCGGGGCGGTTCGCCGAATCGCTCCGGTCTTTTTTTGCCCTCGATGCGATGCGGCGCGCTCACACGGCGCGGCGCGCGGCCACCGGCGCGCTGATGTAGCGGCTCCCCGCCAGGGTGAATCGCCAGGGCAGCTCGGCTGCGGTTGAGATGCCGATGCGCCCGTCGGCCGCCACCCGCGGTCGCGCGGCGCGCTCGCGAAATGCGAAGTCCGGATTTGCGCAGAGGTCGAGACCGTGATGCCCTCCGTCGATGGCAAATGCCTGCGTGAGCCTGCCGGGACCCGAGCAGAGCTTGCGCACGTCGTCGAGCCGCCGCCGCTCCGCCATCGCGACGATTCCTTCGATGGGTTCCACGGCGCGAATCAGCACGAACCCGGTGCGCCGCCCGCCCTTTACGAGCACGTTGAACAGCCAGTGCACGCCGTAATTGAGATACACGTAGGCCGCCCCCGCGGCATGCCGCTCGACGAATGCCCTCGCGCTGGGCCGGAAAAATGTGTGGCAGGCCGGGTCGCCCGCGGCGTCATACGCCTCCGTTTCCACGATCAGCCCTTCGCAACCGCCCCAGACCAGACGCGCGCCGATCAGGCCGCGCGCGCACGCCAGCGGCGACCTCGTGAAAAACTCGCGCTCGATCATCGCGGAGCGATCCTACCGCCTCAGACCAGTTTTGCGAGCAGGCTCGTGAGATAGGGCAGGAGCTGTTTCTTGCGGGACACCACGCCGTCGAGTTGCCAGAGGTGCGGCTCCAGGGCGGGGTAGTCGATGTGCCGGATGTAACGCTCGTCACCGCACACGATGAGGACCGAGTTTTGCGTGTTGATGTCCGTGATGAGAAGCGCGGAGAACAGCAATCTGCGGGATTCCCGAAATTTCTCCACGGCCTGGATCAGCTCCGCCTTTTTCTCCGCGAGGTGCGAGAAGGAAAGCTCCTCGATCTGCGCTGCGCTGAAGCGCACCGCGCCTTCCTGGTATTCCTTGCAGTCCGCAGTGGCGGCCTGGTCGGGCGTCATCGTCAGCAGCGGCGAGCCCACGGAAAATATCTCCTCCGCAAGCGTCGCCGGATCGATGCCGACAATGCCCGCCAGCCGGGCCAGAATCCGGCGGTCCACATCGGTCGTGGTCGGCGAGGTGAGGTTGAGCGTATCGGAGATTACCCCCGCCATCAGGATGCCCGCGATGGGCGGCGGAATCTCGATCCCTGCCTGCTCGTAGCAGGTCGCGACGATGGTGCTCGTGGAACCGACGGGGCGATTCAGAAAGAGAATCGGCGTTTCGGTGCTCACCGTGCCCAGCCGGTGATGATCGAGAATCTCGACAATGGGGAGCGTCTCCGCGCCTTTCACCGCCTGGGAGATTTCATTGTGATCGACGAGGATCAACTGCCGCGGGAATGGCTTGAGAAAATCGCTCTTGGAAAGGATGCCCTCGAGCTCGCCCGTCTCCCCTACCACGGGAAACGCGAATTGCGAGGACATCGTCACCGCCCGGCGCGCCTCCTCGAGCGGCAGGTCGGGCCCGAGCGATTCGAAGTCGGCGTCGAGCATGCGCTCCGCGGCGACGGAACTCCGCGCGAGCAGCACGGTCGTCGCCGTGTCATGCGGCGCGCTGATGACGACGGCGCCCTTGGCGCGCGCGGCGGCGAGCACGTCGGCGCCCACATCCAGGCCGCCCGTGACGACGAGCACCCGGACTCCCGCCTCGATGGAGATATGCTGGATGTTGAATCGGTCGCCGACGATAAGGACGGTGCGAGCAAGGTCCAGCGACGCGATGCGCCTGCGGAACGACGCGGTGTACATCGCGGCGACGACGAGCAGATACCGCGCGGTCTCTTCGCTGAGCGAGCCGACGAGCACCTTGCCGTGGATCGTCGAGGCGAGGTTCGCCAGCGACGACTCCACCTCGCGGGCGGAGTTGATTTCATCGACCGGCGGGAACAGGTGCCGGCTGATCTTGAAGCTCGAGATCAGGCCGAGGCAGTGGTTGCGGTCATCGACGACGGGCAGGCCGCGAAAGCGATTTTCGCCTATCTGCAACATCGCCTGATAGACAGGCTCGCGGAGGTGGACCGCCACCACCGACCGCTCCATCATGTCGGCCACGCGCGGGCGGACGTCGCTGTAAAATACCGGCGCCTCGACGCCGAATTTGCCGAGGACGAAATCGATGCGCTCGTTCGTGGTGCCGCAGCGGCCCGCGGTCACGCCGGAATCGCCGGTCAACCGTTTGAATTCGGCGTAGGCGATGGCCGAGACAATCGCGTCCATGTCGGGATTGCGGTGGCCGATGACGATGGTTTCCATTTCCGCCGGAGGGTGTAGCAGGATTTTCGCCGGCGGGAAGACCGGGAATCGCGAATCGAGCCGGGGCGGGGGCTCAGGCGGAGCGCGGATCGAGCAGGACCTTGCCGCCGCGCCCCTCCGCCGCGGCCTCGCGCAGCGCCGCATGGAGCTCGCGCAGCGGGAACACGCGATGAATCGGCACCCGCAGCGAGCCGTCGAGGCACATCCCGGCGAGAAGGCCAAAGATGCGCTGCTGCTCGGCCGCGGGTTTTGTGTCGAACCAGCGCCGAAGCCAGAAGCCGTGGAAATTTAGACCACGGAAAATCAGCAGGCCATTGGGAATCTTGAGAGGCTGGCGGCCCATTGCGCCGTAGGTGACGAGCGGGCTGCCGGGCGCGAGGGCGTTGGCGACATTCAACGCGCTGGCACCGCCCACGGCGTTCAATGCAAGGCGCGCCTCCGCGCCGTCCATCAGCGCTGCGCCGTCGCGGCGCAGATCGACATCCTCGGTGACGACGCGATCCGCGCCGAGGGCTTGCAACTCGGCGGCGAGTTCGGCGCGGCGCACGACGTTGAGCGTGCGCAGGCCGAGGCGGTGGGCGAGCTGGATGACGCAGCGGCCCACGCCGGAATTCGCGGCATTCTGAAGAATCCAATCCCCCGTTTCGAGTAGCGCGAAGTCGTGCAGCAGCGCGTATGCGGTGGGCGGATTGATGGCGAGCATGGCGGCCTGGTGCACATCGATGCCGGCGGGCAGCGGGATCACGCGGTCGGCGCGCACGTTGCGCCGGCTGCACCATGAGCCGGGGTCGAGGGGCGCAACGAGGTCGCCGCATTGGAGATGCGTGATCTCCGCGCCGAGAATGGCGATCCGGCCGACGCCTTCGTTACCCGGAGTTGCCGGCAGATCGGGAAGCCGGCCGTAGGTGCCTTCGATGATGTTGAGATCGGCGGGATTGACCGGCGCAGCGATCATCTCGAGCTGCACTTCATCCGGCGCGGGCATGCGCAGATCGAGCGGCTCGATGGAGAGGACGTCGCCGAAGGCGTGAAGGCGCGCGGCAATCATCATTCTCCACAGGATTTGCCATCGCAGGCCAGGGACAAGGAAAAACCCGCGCTGCGTTCCGGCCCGCCTGATGCTAGCCTGCGGCGTATGGAAGCGCTGAGGGGTATCCGGGGGCTGGCGGTCGATCTCGACGGCACCCTCTACGTGGGCGACGAAGTATTGCCGGGGGTGATGGCGGCCCTTTCCGCGCTGCGCGCCGCGCGGATGCCGATGCGCTTTCTCACGAACACGACGAGCAAACCGCGGAGCAGCATCGTCGCGAAGCTTGACGCAATGGGGCTCGGCATCGAGGCGGAGTCCATCTTCACGGCGCCGCGCGTGGCGGCCAAAGTGCTGCGGGGACGCGGCGTGAAGCACGCGTATTTTTTGCTGAAGGATGCGGTGCTGAGCGACATGGAAGGGATCGAATCGACGGCTGACGGCGCGCAGGCTGTCGTGGTGGGGGATCTGGGCGACGAGTTCAGCTACGACCGGCTGAATTGCGCGTTCCGCCTGCTGCTGGAAGGCGCGGATTTTTACGCGCTTGCGGAGAATCGCATGTATCGCCACGGCGACGGGATGCGGCTCGACGTCGGGGCATTCGTGCGCGCGCTGGAATACGCGAGCCGGCGCGAAGCGACGCTGCTCGGCAAACCGGCGCGCGCGTTTTTTGAAACGGCCATCTCCGGCCTCAAGCTCAATGCGTGCGAGGTGGCCTCCGTCGGCGACGACCTCGAGGGCGACGTGGGCGGCGGCCAGGGCGCGGGCTTGCGTGGCGTGCTCGTGCGGACGGGGAAGTTCCGCGAAGAGGATCTGAGCGCCTCCGAGATCCGGCCGGATGTCGCGATCGATTCGTTCGCCGATTTGCCCGGGGCGCTTGGAATCTAGTCTCCTGTCGCAGAAGGTCCTCGCAGAAATCAAATGGCGATCCGCACGGAAATTTGCGTCCGGGAAGGCGGGGACGGCTCGCCGAGCCGTCCGTCGACGGCGGTTTCGGCGAAACCGCCCTACCCATTAATGTAAGGAACTTGCGTAACACCACACCAGGAGCACCCATGGCGCCCACCCGTGGCAGACGAAAGCCGCGCGGTCAGGCCGCCTGCATGTAGGGCAGCTTCCCAGCAGTGTCCTTCACGGACGGCACGCCCTCGAGCAGGTCGGCGATGGCGTCCCATTTGCCGCCGATCAACACTTCCCGGGCGTGGCCGGGCAGGGCTGCCGGGAAATCCATGTCCGCCACGGTGACCTTGCCCTCGGTGACATCGACGGTCACCTCGGCACGCGGATTCGCCTCCACCAGCGCGGCGACGGCCTGGATGTCGGCCGGGCTCAGCACCATGCACGGGATGCCGAGGGTCGTGGAGTTGCCAAAGAAAATCTCGGCGAAGCTTTCCGCGAGGACGGCGCGGAAGCCGTAGCGGTAGAGCGCCTGCGGGGCGTGCTCGCGCGAGCTGCCGCATCCGAAGTTCGACCCCGAGAGCAGGATGCTCGCGCCGGCGAAGCGCGGGTCGTTGAGCGGATGGCTCGTCTTTTCGCCGGTCGAGGGATCGACGCGCACGTCGATGAACGCGAATTCGCCGAGGCCGTCGAAGGTGACGCATTTCATGAACCGCGCCGGGATGATGCGGTCGGTGTCGATGTCGTCGCCTGGCACGTAAACAGCCGTGCCGGCGACCTGGGTGATTTTTTCGAGAGCCATGGGAACAATGTTAGACGGCGAGCGCCGAAGGCCAAACGGATTTTACGGCGTGCGGGAGACGCGGTAGCCGGCCTTTTCGAGCGCAGCGAGCAGGCCGGCATCGCCCTGCAGGTGCGCGGCGCCGACGGCGAAGAAGCAGGTCTCCTCCGGATGAGCGCGCAATTTTTCGACGATGCGCCGGACCATCGTGGCGTTGCGGCGGACGAGCAGCCGGTCGAGGAGCTTGGCGGCGAGCTCGGGATCTTCGCCGACGAAATCCAGTTTGTTCAATTCCGCCACGAGCGCGTCGAGGTCGCCGGCGAGGTAGAGCCCGGCGAGCAGGTCGGACGGCGAGCGACCGCCTTCCCGGATGGCGCGAATTTGCGCGATGGTGTCGCGAACCATTGCTGCCTGCTCGCCGGGGCTGAGGTCATCGAAGATCGCGAGCTGCTCGGCGGGAGTCTCCAGGCCGCCGGTTTCCTTGCCGGCGTGTTCCGCACGGCGAAACAGGGCCATGTCGAGCGCGGGGACACCCGGGTATTTCAACTGATCCTCGAGTTCGAGCAGCGTGGCGGCCGCAGCCCAGGGCTTCAGGTGCGCAAGCGGCGCCAGCGTGAGGGCGGGGCTGATGCGCCGAAGTTCCTTTTCGTAGGCGGCGGTGAGCGCGGGTCCAAGAATGGCGTCCAGCGACTGACCGGCGGGCAGCAGCATTTGCGGCGCGAGCGCCAGCATCGTGGCGGCGTCGAGCGGGATCTCGGTGTAAACGGCGTCGGCCTCATCGAGGGCGGCGCGCACCGCGGCGGGCGGCGTCGCCACATCCGGTCGCTGGAGATGGATCGTGCCGAAGAGCCACGAGGGCTTTCCCGGTCCCTCGATTTTCCACAGGAACGGGCGCGGGATTTGGGTCGGCGGGGCGGCATGCGCGAATCCGAGGCAGAGCACGCACCCCATGCGCACGATCCACGTCGCGATGGCGCGCCTCGAACCGAAAAACCCGAAATCCAAAATCAGGAAAGTCCGAAGACCTCGCGGGCGTCGGCGATCTCGCCGGTGACTGCCGCCGCGGCGACCATGAGCGGGCTCATGAGCACGGTGCGACCGGTCGGGCTGCCCTGGCGACCCTTGAAGTTGCGGTTGCTCGAGCTGGCGCAGAGTTGCTCGCCGACGAGTTTGTCCGGGTTCATGCCCAGGCACATCGAGCAGCCGGCTCCGCGCCATTCGAAGCCCGCGTCGCGAAAGACTTCGGCGAGGCCGAGCGATTCCGCGATGGCGGCGACGCCCTGCGAACCGGGCACGACGATGGCTTTCACGCCGCTCCGGACCCTGCGGCCCTTGAGGTGCGTGGCGACTTCCTGGAGATCGCTCAGCCGGCCGTTCGTGCAGCTCCCGAGGAAGGCGACATCGACCTTCGTGCCCTTGATCGGCGCTCCGGCGCGCAGGTGCATGTGGGCGAGCGCCTCGACGGCGGTCGCGCGATCCTTCTCGGGCAATTCCTCCGGACGCGGCACCAATTCGTCGATGAAGATGGCCTGTCCCGGGTTGATGCCCCACGTCACGGTCGGCGCGATGTCCTCGGCGCGATAGACGATCAGGTCGTCATATTTCGCGCCGGGATCGCTCGCGAACGAGCGCCAGCGCGCGACGGCGGCGTCCCATTCGGCGGCCTTCGGCGCGTAGGGGCGGCCCTCGAGATACGCGAAGGTCGTTTCGTCGGGGTTCACGTAACCGACGCGCGCCCCGCCCTCGATGGACATGTTGCAAACGGTCATGCGCTCCTCCTGCGTGAAGCCGTCGAACGTCGTGCCCGCGTATTCGTAGGCGTAGCCGAGGCCGCCGTTCACGCCGAGCCGGCGGATGATGTGCAGGATCACGTCCTTCGCATACACGCCGGGGCGCAGCGAGCCATTCACCTCGATACGGCGGACCTTTGGCTTGCCGATGGCCATCGTCTGCGTGGCCAGAACGTCGCGCACCTGGCTCGTGCCGATGCCGAACGCGATGGCTCCGAATGCCCCATGCGTGCTCGTGTGCGAGTCGCCGCAGGCAATCGTCGTGCCCGGTTGCGTGATTCCCTGCTCCGGCCCGACGATGTGAACGATGCCCTGCCGGCCCGACGGGAGGTCAAAAAACGTGACGCCCGACTCGGCGCAATTCCGCCGCAGCGCGCGGACCATTTCGTCCGCGAGCGGATCGGAAAACGGCTCCTCGCGCTCGTCGGTGGGCACGATGTGATCGACCGTGGCGAACGTGCGGTGCGGCATGAGCACCTTCAACCCCAGATCGCGCAGCATCCCGAAGGCCTGGGGGCTCGTGACCTCGTGGATGAGGTGCGTGCCGATGAGGAGCTGGGTCTGGCCATTCGCCAGCTCCCGCACCCGATGCGCCCGCCATACCTTGTCCAACAACGTCTCTTTCATAGGGACGGCCACCATAGATTCTTCACCGGCGCAGTGCAAGGGACACGAGCGGCGGCCAAGCTTCACCAACGTGGGGTGCGGCGCGCACGGCGAAAGGTCGAAGCCGCCCGATATCGTCCAGGGGGAGCAGCAGGCCCTGGGCATGGAACTGAGCGCGCTCCATACGGAGGGAGCCACCCCGCAGCAATTGAAGGAGTGGCGGGCTCGCAACGCGGCCCGCTTCGCCGCGCAGCAGCAAAGGGTCCGGGAAATGGCCGATGCGTCGGCCCTGGAACCGATGGCAGCGGTCGCCCAGCCAAACATCCCCGCGGATGCCTCCCCGACCCTACGGGATTTCCTCACCCGTCAGGCCGCATTGGCCAACGCCCGCGCTCAAGTCCACAACCAATTGCTGGGCGCACTGCCCATGGAGGTCACCGAGGCGCAGCTTCGCGAGATGCAGCAAAAGGAAGCGCAGCTCTTCGCCCAGCAACACGCCGGGGATTTGAAAGCCCAGTCCCAGCGCGCGCGAGCCCTCGGGGAGGAATCGGCGCGGACTCCGCTTGCCGCGCCCGGCCCGACCGAAATCCCGCAGAACGCCACCCTGCAATTGCAGGCCTTCCTGACCCAGCGCGACCAGCTCATGCGCGAGCGAATCGCTCTTTGGAATCAAACGCTGAACGCCGACCCCGCCGCGCGCGATAGCGCCCTCCGGCAATTGTGTCGGCAAAACGCCGCCCGCATCGGGCAGCTCCACGCCCTGACCCGCAGCCTCACCATCCCCGAACCCCCGCGCCAATTCACCCATCCGCCCTTGCCTGGAGAATAAAAATGAAAAATCCGAGTGGTGTGTGACTATGTCCATCTGAACCCGGCGAGAGCCCGCCTGTTGGGGAAGGATGGCCGTCTGGAGGGCTATCGGTGGAGCAGTTTTCCCCAGTATTTGAGTTCTCCCGGAAAGCGTGCGCAGTGGCTAAGGGTGGACCGGCTGCTCGGTGAATACGGTATTTGGAAGGATGAGGCCAGGGGGCGGCGGGAATTTGCCGAGATCATGGACGAGCGCTGCCGCAAGGAGAACAGAGACGAGGAAAAGCTCTGGAAGGATATCCGTCGAGG
>JAQTOP010000111.1 GCA_028713285.1 Terrimicrobiaceae bacterium | reverse complement strand
GCGATGACGATGGGCCCCTCGAGCGCGACAAACGTGTCGCGCCATGGGCCGAACTTCGGATCGCGCCCCATGTATTCGTCGCCGATGTTCAGTCCGCCGACAAAGGCGATCCGGCCGTCGGCGACGACGAGCTTGCGGTGATTCCGGAAATTGAGCCGGAAGCGCTTGCCACGTTCGCGGTTGGTAACAAACGTGCGGAGAATCACTCCCGCATCGCAAAGCGTGCGGCGGTATGCGGGCGGCAGCCGGCGCGAGCCCACCTGATCGATGAGCATCCAGATGTTGACTCCGCGCTTGCGGGCGGCAAGCAATCGCCGCTGGATGTCGCGGCCGAGTTCGTCGTCGTGGACGATGAAGAATTGCACGATGAGATATTCCCGGGCCTCGTCGATGGCTTTGCCGACGGCATCGAACGTCTCGGCGCCGTCGATGAGCAGGCGCGCTTCGTTGCCCATGGTCACGGGCAAATGGGTGAGCCGCTCGGCGAGATAGGCGGAGTCGCGGTATTTTTCGGTGAGATCCGAGTGATGCGGCTCGAGGGCGGCGCGCGCCTTTTCGAGCACGGCGATCAAGGCTCGATCGCGCGTGTGACCGGCGAGTTTGTAGCCGCGAAAAGTCGAGCCCCCAAAGACGAGGAAGAGCGGAATCGCAAAGTAGGGGAAGAGCACGAGCCCAAGCGACCAGCCGATGGCGGCCTGCGGCGTGCGCGAGATCAGGATCGCCTGCAGCGCGCAAAGCACGCCGGTGGTATGGAAGAGCAGGGTGATGCCCGCAACGAGGATGTCGAACCACATGGCGGCGCAGTCTTGTCAAAACTTCGCCCGATGAACAGCCCGGGCAGCGGCCGGGCCGTCACGGCGCCGTGTCATTGTTCCGCGGACGGCGAGCCGGGATATTCGCCGAGGATCGGAATGGACTTTGGAGAAGCGCGCCGGGATGCTGGCTTGATGAGTGAAACGGGACTCCTGACGGTGGACGTGCCGCTGGCCCACGCGCGCTACAGCGTGTGGATCGGCGACGGGCTGCTGGCGCACATCGGCGAGAAGATTCGTCCGTTTCACGCGGGCGCCAGGGTCGCCGTCGTGACCGATGCGAACGTTGCGGCGATCTACGGCGGGGCCGCGACTTCCTCGCTGCGAGCGGCGAATTTCGAACCGGTGCTCATCGTCGTGGAAGCCGGCGAGGCCTCGAAGCGGCTGGAGGTCGTCGGGCAGGTGACGGACGCGATGATCTCGGCGGGACTCGACCGCGGGTCGATGCTCGTCGCGCTCGGCGGAGGAGTCGTGGGGGATCTCGCCGGATTCGTCGCCGCAATTTATTATCGGGGCATCCCGTATGTGCAGATTCCGACGACAGTCGTCTCCCAAGTGGACAGCTCCGTGGGTGGCAAGACGGGCGTGAATGCACCCGGAGGCAAGAATCTGCTCGGCGCGTTTCACCATCCGGCGCTCGTGCTGGCCGATCCCTCGACGCTGCTGAGCCTGCCCCAGCGGGAGTTCAACGAAGGTTTTGCGGAAATCATCAAACACGCGGCGATTCGCGATCCGGGAATGCTCGACACGCTCGATCCGGCGCGGCGCGACGGGCTGGCCGGGCTCATCGCGCGGAACGTCGGCATCAAGGCGCGCATCGTCGCCGCCGACGAGCGAGAGGCAACCGGCGAGCGGGCGTTGTTGAACTTCGGCCACACGGTCGGCCACGCCGTCGAGCAGGCGGCGGGTTACGGCGGGCTGCTCCACGGCGAGGCAATCAGCATCGGCCTCCATGCGGCGCTCAGGCTCTCCGTGCAAAAGGCCGGGCTGCCCGAAACGGATGCCGCGCGGGTGCTCGCGGCGCTGGAGGCATTCGATCTGCCGACGCGGATCCCGCCGGGGCTGGAGACCGGCGCGGTGATGCTGGCTCTCGCTCGCGACAAGAAATTCGAATCGGGCAGGGTGCGCTTCGTTTTGCTGGAGCGGCTGGGAAGGGCATTTCTGTCCTCCGCAGTGACAGCTGCGGAAATCGAGGCGGTCGTCGAGGATTTGAAATCGCCCGGCTCCGCTTGAGAGTTGGCCGGAGCGCGTTTATCGTGCCGCTCCCACACGAAGCAATTATGGCAAAATCAGAATCGGAGAAGGCGGCCCTGCCCGCATGGTTTTTAATCGTCGGAATTGGCGGCCTCGCGGGCATCGCCCTCGGCGCGGTGCTCTTCTTCGGCGGAGGTTCCGGCACTGCCGCGAGCAAGGCGGCCCCGCAGGCGGCGGCGCCCGCGCCGAAGGCAGGGGCGGCGGCTCACTCCGATCAGCACGCCGCGGGCGTCCTCACGAACCTGCCGACGACCTTCGAGGGGTGGAAGGCGGAGATCGATTCGGCGAAAGCGGACAGCTATCCGGCGCTGATGGATGGGGCGTTGCGCGTCACCGATACGGCCCTGCGCGCCCGCGTCGTGGAGACGCTGCTTGTGACGTGGCTGAATACCAGCCGCGAGAGCTATCTTCAATATCTCGATCAGGTCGAGGGCAGCGACGACGAGGGCAAGGGTGTCTGGCCGATTCTCGTTCCGGCATTTGTGAAGGCCGTGCCGCAGCTCGGCGAGAAAGCCGCTTCGTCGCCCGATCTCGAGGAGGCTGTGGAATGGATGACGGATTATTACGCGGAGCAGGATGCCCCCGCGGCGCTCGAGTGGTCGAAGAAATGGCTGCTCGGCGACGCGCAGGAGTCGGCGTTCGCGACCATCGCGGGCCAGCTTTCCAAGACCTCGCTCGACCAGGCAGTGGCGCTCGCCCGCAGCCTCAAGTCTCCGAATGCCCGCACCGATGCGCTGGCCAATATCGGCTCGGAACTCGGCAAGCAGGATCCGCAGAAAGCTCTGGCCTGGGCGCAGGCGCTCCAGGATCCCGCGGAGAAAGCCGCGGCCATCGAGGAGGTGATGTGGTCGATGTCCGATGCCGATCCCGCCGCCGCGGCGCAACAGGTGACGCGGCTCAACAATCCTGAGCTGCTGCAGAGTATCGGCAGCACCATCGCGGAGTCGCTGGCAGCGAAAAATCCGGCCAACGCCATGCAATGGGCGGAGGCGATTCCCGCCGGAGCCGCGCAGAATGAAGCCGTGAGCGGCGCGCTCTCCGGCTGGGCGAAGGTCGATCCGAAGGCGGCGTTTGCCTATTTCCAATCCAAACACGCGACGAACGCCGACGCGGCGGAAGGAATCTTCGAGGAATGGGCGTCGAACACGCCCGACGCCGCCGCCGCGCAGGCGAAGCAGATTGCAGATCCCGCGCTGCGCGAGCATGCGGTGACCGGGGTCGTGAACGGCTGGCTGAACGGCAATGATCCGCAGGCTGTCGAGCAATGGGTCGATCAACTTCCCGTCGGCCACGAGCGCGATGTCGCCTCGGCCGCCATCGTCGATGCGCTCAGCTCGGAAGAGCCGCAGTCCGCGTGGGATCGCGCGCTCACGATCAAGGATGCGCAGGTCCGCCAGCAGGCCGTGCTGTCGGCATTCTCGGGACTCGCGCAGAACGATCCTGCCAATGCCCGCGCCGCGATGGCTGCCCAGTCTCTCACCGCGGAGGATCGCAAACTGCTCCAGCCCGTGCTCGATGCCGCCGGGAAAGCGCCGCAAAACTAGCCGTCTTCGCGCGACGCGGCCGTCTCGATCTGGTGGGCGGTCGCGATATCCTCGATCTCTGCGACCGACTCAACGCGGGCAAATTGTTCGCGCAGATGGCGGCCATGCGGCAGGCCGCGACTGTAGGCCATCAGCCGGGAGCGCATGCTGCGCAGGGCGCGCCGCTCATCGCCCCGGCGGCCGACTTCGAGCCGGCAATGGTTGACGATGAACGTCCAGCGCTCGGCCAGCGTGGGAGGGCGGAAGTCGTGCGTGTGTTCCATGGCCGCCTGGATCTCGGCGAAGATCCACGGATTCGTCATTGCCGCGCGTCCGATCATCAGCCCCGCGACGGACGTCTCACGGCGGCGCTTCAAGGCATCGTCCGCGCTCACGATGTCGCCGTTGCCGATGACCGGGATGCGCACGCTCGCGGCGACCTCCGCGATCACGTCCCAGTCCGCGAGGCCGGAGTAGCCCTGCTCCTTCGTGCGTCCGTGAACGGCGAGGCGGGTGATGCCGGCATTCTCGAGGATGCGTGCGGTGGCCGGGGCATTGATGGTCGCCGCGCTCCAGCCGATGCGAATCTTCGCGGTGACGGGCCGCGGCGCGACCGCGCGCACGACGGCGGCGGCCACGCGCTCGAGCAGCGGAAAATCCTTGAGCAGGGCGGAGCCGCCTTGTTTGCAGACGACCTTGTTGACCGGGCAGCCGAAATTGAGGTCGATGAAATCGGGGCCGACCCAATCGACGACCTGGCGGGCGGCCTCGGCGAGGTGGCCGGGATCGCCGCCGAAGAGCTGCACGCCGACGGGCCGCTCATCGGCCTGAAATTCCAGATACTCCCGGGTGCGTTCGTTGCGGTGGAAGATGCCTTCGGCGGAGACGAATTCCGATGTGAGCACGTCGGCGCCGCGCTCGCGGCAGAGGCGGCGAAAGATCGTGTCCGTCACCCCGGCCATCGGCGCGAGAAAGAGCGGGAACGGAGCTGGATTCATTGCGCTGCGCCCGGGCGCGAAGGTCATTTGCCCAGCGACGCGTCGAGGAGGCTCGCGACTTCCTGCTGCACGGCGGGAATTTGTTCGAGCATGAGATGCGGGTTGCGCAGGATGAAGGTCTCGCCGGTGGCGGGAAGCTCATAGACGAGCGTGTCGGCATCGGGCGACTCGATGGCCCGCAGCGCGCGCTTGCGCTCGAGCATCACGGCCAGGATGTAGATCGCATTCCGGTGGCGCGGGTCGTTGCTCTCGACGAGCGCGCGGAGCAGGCTTTCCGCGTCGTTCTTTTTCAGCGGCTCGGGAGCGGGCAGGGGAGGGGCCTCGTATTTCGTGCGCCAAAAGGAGAATGGCTGGAGGTTGTCGTTGCGGGCGCGCCACGCATCCTCGGAGAGGTCCTCGCGCCGGTAACCCGTCTCGTCGCGAAACAGGAGCGTGTAAAAATACTCACCCTCGCCGAATTCCCTGCCGGTCGCGTTGCAGGCGTGCGAGCGGGCCTTGATTTCCCAGTCGTTTTGCATGGCTAGCCGAAAAGTCCCGGGATGCGGATGTCGCGGTTCGTCGAGCGCATCCAGAGCAGGACCAGTCCGACGGCGAAGAAAAATCCGAATGGCGCCCACGCGGCCACGTCGGCGGGGATGCGGCCGCCCTTGCCAAGCGCGATGAAGAGATTGTTCGTAAAGACGAGCAGGAAGAAGAACGTGATCGCGAGGGCGACGCCGCCAAGGATGCCGCGCCGGGAATAGACGATGCCCATCGGCGCGGCAAGGAGCACGACGACGAAAGCGCTCCACGGCAGCGCCCAGCGGTTCTCGAGCTGCGTGCGGAAGGGGGCGAGGCGCACACGCGGAAAGTCGGAGTTGAACTTGAGGTAGTCGCGCAGCTCGGGTACGGAGAGGTAGTCGGAATTCATCGTCGAACTGCCGATGCGCCACGGGGTTTCGCTCCAGTTCTCGATGCTCAACTCCTTGTGGAGATCGGTCCTGGTAATGTTGCCGGACTTGTCCATGTCGATCACCTTCACGTCCGTGAGCATCCAGGATTTGCGAGCCACGTCGTAGTCCGCGCTGCGCGCATACCACTGGCGTAGGATCGTCCCCTTGTCATCCTGCTGCATGATCTGCACATCGTTGATCTCCTGCTGCTCGGGGCGCAGCTTGCGCATATACCATGTCCGCAGATCTTCGCGGTTGCGGAACAGATGCCCGGTGATCGTCGGCTCGCGCTTCCGTCCGCTGTTGATTTCCTTGAGCATTACCTTCTTTGTCTTTTCGGCATGGGGCGCGCCCGCGTAGTTGAAGTAGGTCATCACGCCGACGAGGGCGAGGCCGACTCCGAATAGCGGAAGGAGAACCCGCACCACGCTGCGGCCCGCGCCGAGCATCGAGATGATTTCATTCGCCCGCGACATTTGCGTGAGCGAATAGAGCAGCGCGAGCAGCATGCCGATCGGCAGGCTGATGACGATGATCTGCGGAAGTTGCGACAAGTAGAATTCGACGATGAACTTGAACGAAGCATGCCCCTCGATGAAGTCCGGTCCATTGTCGCTCAGATCGAAGACGAGCCAAATTGCGATGAAACCGAAAAAGCAGTAGAGAAACGGAACGAAAAACTTTTTGAGGACGTAACGATCGAGAATGGTCATGGAATCGGCAAACCGCGGCTGGAGCCGCAAGGGTTCAGGCGCGACATCTTCGCGCCTTCCGGGCGGCGTTCAACTTCAAAGCGCCGCGTGCTTTCGACTTCCCGCCGAGGCGCCCGGGCTGTGATTTCGCTCGCGGAGGGCGGCGGAGTGCAGCCGGACGGTTCCCAGGGCGGCACTGGCGCGCTCGAGCGTGAGGTGGCGGAGATTTTTTCGGCGAGCGGCCTGCTGTCGCGGCGGCCGGGCTTCGAGTGGCGGCCGGAGCAGCAGGAGATGGCCTGCGCCGTGGCGCGCACGCTCGAGCGGGGCGGGCACCTTGTCGTCGAGGCGGGAACGGGCGTCGGGAAATCGTTCGCCTATGTGATCCCGGCGATCCTGCACGCGGTGCGCGCGCGGCGGAAGGCGGTGATTTCCACGCATACGATCAATCTCCAGGAGCAGCTCATCTATAAGGACATCCCGGCGCTCCAGGCGCTGCTGCCGGTGGAGTTCGAGGCCGCGTTGCTTAAGGGGCGGCAGAACTATTGCTGCGCCACCCGGCTCGCGCGGGCACTGCGCCAGGCGGACGGGCTCTTCACCACGACGCAGCGCGCGGAACTCGAACGCATCCGCGAATGGAGCCTGCACACGAGCGACGGTTCCTTGAGCGACTTCGCGGAACAGCCCGATGCCGAAGTGTGGTCGCAGGTCTGCAGCGAGCGCTCGATCTGCTCGCAGCGCACGTGCGGCGGCAACTCGCGCTGTTTCTACCAGGCTGTGCGCAAGCGGCTCGCGAGCGCGCACGTCGTGGTGGTGAATCACACGCTCTTCTTCACGCTGCTCGGTTCGGAGGAGGAGATCAAAGGGCGGACCGACGGCGGATTCATTTTTCCCAACGACTTCGCGATCTTCGACGAGGCGCACACCATCGAGAATGTCGCGTCGCGGCACATCGGCTTTTCCGTCTCGCAATTCGGCCTGCGCCAGTCGCTCCAGCGGCTCTACAATCCGCGCACAAAGAAGGGGCTGCTTTCCATTCTGCGGCAGGCGGATGGCTTGCAGGCGGTCGGCGACCTGCTGCCGGTGGCGGACGCCTTTTTCGACTCGGTCGGGCGCGCCTGCCGGTTCGGCAAGGGCCGGGAATTCCGCGTGAGGGAATCGGGGCTCGCCGACGCGTCGGAGCTGAGCGCGGGATTGACGCGGCTCCTCGAACGGCTCGGCGGCGTGATCGCGAAATGCGAGGACGACCTCACGAAATCCGAGCTGCTCGATCTCGCCCGGCGGCTGCGCGAGAGCCGGGCCGGCGTCGCGGACTTCCTCGACCAGGCGGATCGCGGCCACGTGTATTGGGTGGAGCAGAGCGGGCGGCGCGAGCCGTTGCACAATCTCCATGCCGCGCCGGTCGATCTCGCCGCATGCCTGCGCCGGCTGCTTTTCCGCGATGGCGCGTGCTCGGTGCTCACGAGCGCGACGCTGTCGGTGGGCGGCGAGGATTTGCGCTATTTTCGCGACCGGGTGGGGGCGGAGGATGTGCCGGCGCGGCGGATCGGCAGCCCGTTCGATTACGAGCGGCAGATGACGCTGCACCTCGTGCGCAAAATGCCCGATCCGCGCGACGCGGGCTACGAGGATGCGCTCGAAAAATGGGTGGTGCATTTTCTCGCGGAGTCCGACGGGCGGGCGTTCGTGCTGTTCACGAGCTATGCGTTGATGGAGCGCATGGCCGATCGGCTGCGGGCCCCATGCGAGCGGCGCGGCTGGCCGCTGCTCGTGCAGGGCGGCGGGATGCCGCGCACGCGGCTGGTGATGGCGTTTCAGGAATCGGGCCGGGCGGTCCTTTTTGGCACGGACAGTTTCTGGGGCGGGGTCGATGTCCCGGGCGAGGCGCTGTCGAACGTGATCATCACGCGGCTTCCCTTCGCGATGCCGGACCATCCGCTTATCGAGGCAAAACTCGAGGCGATCGAGGCGGGTGGCGGGGATGCGTTCAAGCAATACTCGCTGCCCGAGGCCGTGCTGAAGCTGCGGCAGGGCGTGGGGCGGCTCATTCGCGCGAAGAGCGACCGCGGGATCGTCGTCATTCTCGACAGCCGCATCGTGTCGAAGCCCTACGGACGGACGTTCCTCGCCGCGCTGCCGAAATGCCCCGTGGAAATCCATTGAAAAAGCCGCCACCCCGCCGCCGCTGGCTCAAGTGGACGCTCGCCGCGGCAATCCTGCTGCTTGCGTTGCCGGTGGCCGAGGTCGGATGGGTGCGGTGGTTCAATCCGCCCTTCACGCCCGAGATGGTGCGCTTTCGCCTCGGTCCGAAAAGCGACGCCGCGCGGGCGAGGGGCCTGCGTTACGAATGGATGCCGCTCGCCGACGTGCCGCGCCCGATGATCCGCTACCTGTGGGCATCGGAGGATCAGCGATTTTTTCTGCATGGCGGAATCGATTTCGAGGAGATCGAGCAGGCCATGAAGGAGTCGCGCAAGTCGGGCCGTCCGCCCCGCGGCGGTTCCACGATCACCCAGCAGTGCGCGCGGTCCGTGTTCCTCTGGCAGGGACGCTCGTGGCTGCGCAAATCGCTCGAGGCCTGCTACGCCGTGCTGATGGAGCACCTGCTTTCGAAGCGGCGGATTCTGGAGCTGTATGTGAACGTGATCGAGTTCGGCGAGGGGATCTATGGTGTGAAGGCGGCCGCCGAAACCTTCTACCGCGTGCCGCCGGCCCGCCTCACCAACCTCCAGATGGCGATGCTTGCGGCGGTGCTGCCGAACCCGAAGGAATGGAGTCCCGTGCATCCCGGCGCGCGCGCGCTCCAGCGGCAGCGGCGGGTACTGCGGCTTGAGCGCAAGGCGGATTTTCCAGCGCGGGAGTTGCGATGAGGTCCATGGATTCCGCATTGCCAAATCGGACGCCAGCCCTATTTTCACCGGGACTTCCATGAAGCGCTTCCTGCCCTCGATGCATCGCCATCTTTTTCTGTTCGTAGGGGTTCTCGCGGTTGCCCTGGGCGCCGCTTCCGGTGTGGAAAGCTACCTCATCGTGGACAATCAAACCGGCCACATCCTCGCCGCGAAGGAGGCCGATGCGAAGCGCCAGATCGCCAGCCTCACGAAGATCGCGACCGCCGTCGTGGTGCTCGATTGGTCGAAGCTCACCAATGCCGACCTGGGCGAACTCGTCACGGTTCCCGCCGAGGCGGTGAGCGTCGGCGGCGTGAATTCCACCGGCCTCCAGCCGAACGACCTGATCTCCCTGCGCGACCTGCTTTACTCGGCGTTGATGGCCTCGGACAACGCCGCCGCGCAAACGCTCGCCTACCACATCGGCCGCCGTTTGCCGAATGCCGAAGGGCTCGACCCGACGGGCAACTTCGTCGCGCACATGAATGCGCTGGCCCGCGATCTCGGGATGAAGCGCACGCGATTCCTGAATCCCAGCGGCCTCGACAATGGCAGCGGCGGCCTGCCCTTTTCGACGGCCACCGACCTCGGCCGCCTCACGCATTACGCCTACTCGAAGTCGGCGTTCCCGTTCTACGTCGCCCAGCCGAGCCGCGAGATTCACCTCTTCCGCGGCGGCCAGCCGATGAGCCTCTGGTTGAAAAACACGAACCCGCTGCTCGGGCAGGATGGAATCGACGGCGTGAAGACCGGCCGCACATCGAAGTCCGGCGACTGCATCATCCTGTCGGCGGACCGTCCTCCCGAGTCGAGGCGCGAGGGCGTGCAGGTCATCATCACGCCGCGACGCATCATCGTCGTTCTGCTCGGTGCGGACGACCGGGCCCGCGAAGGGCTGGGATACATGCGCAAAGG
>JAQTOP010000110.1 GCA_028713285.1 Terrimicrobiaceae bacterium | reverse complement strand
CCCGACATGCCCGCCGGATCGACCGGCAACCGCAAGCCCAGGCCCGGCGAAATGCAGACGTGCCTGCCCTGGCTCGAAAAGCAGATCGATCTCATCCGGCCAGGGGCGCTCGTTGCGCTCGGCGCGACAGCCGTCGAGGGCCTGCTGGGCGACACGCGTCCGATCGGTCGGTTGCGCGGCCACTGGCTCGACTATCGCGGCATTCCGGTGATGGCGACCTACCACCCTGCGTATCTGCTGCGCAACCAGTCGCTCGCGGAGAAGCGCAAGGTCTGGGAGGACATGCTGCTCGTGCTGGAAAAACTCGGCGCTCCAATCTCGGAGAAGCAGCGCGCGTTTTTCACGCAGCCGCGGTCGTAGGTCCTATCGCCGGGAGAGCCTGTAAAACAGCACCGAGCCGAGGGTGATGAAGATGACGTTCGGCACCCAGATGAGCACCTCGGGATAGGCGTGCGGATTGTCGCGGAACGTATTCGCGACGATGATGAAAAAGTAATACGTGAACGCGACCGCGAGGCTCATCGCGAAGCCGACTGATGTCTCCTTGCGGTGCGTCGTGATGCCCAGCGGCACGGCGACGAGCGCGAACGCAATGCATGCCAGCGACGCGGAGAAGCGCCGGTGGAATTCCACGCGCGCGGCCAGCGGCTCCGAGCCGCCGCCCTTTTTGATGAAATTGACAAGCTCCGGCAGCGTGTAGGACTCCAGCCGCCGGCCGTGCGCATTCTGTTCGTAGAGCGCGTCGAGGGAAATGGGAAAACTGCCTTCCTGCATCACGATGCCGTGCTGGATCTTGTAAACGTCGCGCGGGTCGTCGGCGTCGCGCTGCTCGAAGCGCGCGTCGTAGAAGTTCAGCATCAGCCGCTCGTTCTTCGGGTCGGGCACGAGGACGCCCCGCTTCGCGTAGATGACCTTCACCGGGGTCGAGTCCTTGTTGATTTCGAAAATGATGAGGTTGAGCAGCGTGTTGCCCTTCTTCGCGCCCACATAGACGCGGCGGTCGGGAAACTGATCGACCACTTCGTCCGCGGCGAAGAGAGAGATCGGGTTGTTCGTGGCGACCTCGAAGAGCGATTGCTGCATCTGCTGCGCGGCGCGCGGCGCGACGTCCGCGTTGATCCAGAAACAGGTGGCCGTCATGCCGAGCGCAAGCGCGAAGACGGGAATGCAGATGCGCGGAACGCTCACGCCATTCGACCGCAGCGCGATGAATTCGTTATCCGCCGACATGCGGCCAAAAACGAGCAGCAGCGCCGTAAGGAGGCCCCAGGGAATCGAGAACGTGAGCGAGAACGGCAGGACGAACGCCATGAACGCAATCACGATTTCGATCGGGACGTTCTGGTTGATCAACCGGTCGAGCAGCTCCTTGAGCAGATTGCCCAGCACCAGGACGAGGCTCAGAACGACGATGCCGATGAGCATCGTGATGAGCACGTTTTTGCCGACGTAG
Organism: Terrimicrobiaceae bacterium; assembly: GCA_028713285.1. Lineage (GTDB taxonomy): Bacteria > Verrucomicrobiota > Verrucomicrobiia > Chthoniobacterales > JAATET01 > JAATET01. The sequence continues at coordinate 8,606 of JAQTOP010000110.1, read as the reverse complement.
CGGTCGATGATATTCATGAACGACGAAGCGGGAACACCTACGCGGTCCAGGCAGGCGAGTCAAAAGGCGAGTGCGCGCCGGGCTATTTCCCGGGCTTTTTCTTCGCCCGCGCAGGTTTTCCCATGATGCGACGATACTCCACGAAGTCCGCGTGCATGCGGTGGAAGACCTTGTATTTCCGGTCGTGCCAGGAGCTCGGGGCCGGCGCCGGCAGGATCACCTTTTGCGACGCATTCATCGCGTTCATGCCATCGAGCACCGTGGGATGCTTTCCGGCGGCCACCGCTCCCAGCACAGCCGAGCCGAGCAGGACGGCCTCGGGCTCCTTCGGCAGCACGAGCGCGCAACCGGTGATGTCCGCATGCTCGCGAAGGAAGACGGGGTTTTTCGTTCCGCCGCCGCAAACGAGCAGCGTCTGGATCGCGTAACCCTTCCGGTTCATTTCCTCGAGAATGTGTCGCGTCCCGTAGGCGACCGCCTGGACGGCCGCAAGATACTGGCGGGCGAGATCGTCGAGCGTCACCGAAAGTCCGAGTCCGGCGATGACGCCCTTCAACGTGGGATCGGCGCGCGGCGAGCGATTCCCATGAAAGTCGGGCTGCACGTGGAGATCGCGCGTCAATTCCGCCGGAAAGGCGCACGCCTCCGCCTTCGCGAGCGCGTCCAGCCGGGCGTTGAGCAATTCGTAAACGGTTTTGCCTTGCGCCTTCGCCTGGGCCTTGAGAGCCGCCGCGGCGGGATGCGAAAAAATCACGTGGTCGATGAGGGCGCCCGTGGCCGACTGACCTCCTTCGGTGAGCCACAGGTCGGGGATCATCGCCGAAAAATAGGGCCCCCAAATGCCGGGTATGAATCGCGGTTTCGCGGACACCGCCATGTGGCAGGAGGAAGTCCCGCCGATAAGCGCGAGGCGGGTCTCGAGAACGCCCGGCGTCACTTTTTCGCCCTTGAGCGGCGCGCCCAGCATCCCCAGGCCGCCCGCATGGGCATCGATGATCGACACGCCCACGGGCGTTCCCGGGGCGAGGCCGAGTTCTTTCGCGGATCGCTCGGTGAGCCCCTTCCCCAGCGCTTCGCCCATGGGCCGGACCCGGGTGCCAATTTTTTTGAAGCCGTCCGCAGCCAGGGCGCCGATACCGATCTTTCGGAAATAACCCGCGTCCCAGCCGTCGCCGTCGGCTCCCTTGTGGCCGAGATACGTCCATTTGCAAACCGTGCTGCACAGGGAGCGCGTTTCGTCGCCGGTCGCCCGGAAGGTGAGGAAATCCGGCAGATCGAAAAACACCGCCGTCCGCTTCCACGCTTCGGGAAGGTGCTCCTTCACCCAGAGCAATTTCGGCGTCTCCATTTCCGGCGAGATGACGCCGCCGACGTAATGCAGCACCGGGTGGCGCGTGCGATTGATCCGTTCCGCCTGCGAGATCGCGCGGTGATCCATCCAGACAATCACGTTCTGCGCGGACCGCCCGGTCGGACTGAGCGAGACCGGCTTGCGGTCGGCGTCGAGCGCCACCAGCGAGCACGTCGCATCGAAGCCGATGCCCTTCACCTGGGCCGCGCTCGCCCCCGCCTGCCGCATGGCCTCCTTCACGGCGATGCAGCACGCATTCCAGATGTCGTCGGAGGATTGCTCGACGAAATCGGGTTCCGGTTTCCACATGCGAATCGGGTGGCTCGAGGAGCCGGCCATTTTGCCGGAGGCGGTGAACAATCCGGCCCGCGCGCTGCCGGTGCCCACGTCGATGCCAAGGTAGAGGGGAGTCTTCTTCATAAAATTTTAAAAGACGTTTTGACGCTGCCGCGCACGCTGGACAAGCGGGAACTCCCGCGGTGTATGATGCCGCGACAGAGTTTTCCTCTTCCGCTCCTCCACATGCCTGACAATTTCTGAAAATCCGCATGAGCCGCGAAGGAGGAAACCCGGCAAAGGAACATTACAGCCGGTTGCGCGGCTGGTCCTGCGAGCGGTTGTGGACCGAGGAGGTCGCGTGGTTCGATCAAGCGGCTCCCGACGAGCGGATCGCCGGAGTGGCGGTCGTTCGCGCGGTCGGTGTCGTGTTCTCCGAATCCGCCACGGAGGGCGAGAAGGCCGCGGCGAGACGGTGGCTCGTGCGCCTGCTGAACGATCCCGCCGAAAAAATCCGCCGCTACGCCATGGCGGCGCTTCCCAAGATCGGCGCGGGTCCGGAGGAGGAAGCGGCCCTGCTCGCCCTGCTGCGCGCGACGACGATCGACCGCGAGAAGAAATTTCTCGGGCAAACGCTCGATAAGATCGGCGGCGCGGCCACGCTGAAAGTGATTGAGGAAACGCCCGATCGTTTTCTTCCCCGCACGGAGCAAAAGGTGAAGGCCAGCGTCGCTCGCGGGCAAAGTCCGGGCGCCGTGCGGATGGATCGCACGCTCCACGATTTCGCCGGACTGCGGATTCATCTGCGCGGGCGCGCGGGGCTGGAATCGATTGTGCGGGAAGAAGCCGAGGCGTCCCTCCAAACGCGGGACAAATTTCACGTCGCCGAGACCCGCCGAGGTCTCGTGGCGCTCCTCCCGGTGGCTCCGTTTTCGCTGGCGGATCTTTATACCTTGCGATGTTTCGGCACCGTGGGCTTCGTTCCCGCGCCTGCGACGATTGCAAGCGGCGCGGATTCCGTGGAGGCATTGGCCTCGGTGATTGCCTCGCCCTTGTCGCGGAGGGTGCTCGAAACATTCACCGAAGGCCCGATGCGGTATCGCCTCGACTTCGTGGGGAAGGGCCACCAGCGAAGCGCCGTGCGCCGGATCGCGGACCGCGCCTACGCATTGTGTCCGGACGTTCTCAACGACGCGCGCGAAGCACCGTGGTCGATTGACATTCATTCGACCGGACGCGGGAATTCGGTCGAACTCCGCCCCCGGCTCGCGCCCGATCCCCGTTTCGCCTATCGCCGCCGGGACGTCCCCGCCGCATCCCACCCGCCGCTGGCCGCGTGCATGGCGCGTCTCGCCGGAAGCGCGGAGCGGGAAATCGTCTGGGATCCGTTTTGCGGTTCGGGTCTCGAACTGATTGAGCGATCCCTGCTCGGCGGCGTGGACAGCGTTTACGGAACGGATCGCAGCGCCGCAGCCATCGCGATTGCGGAGGGCAACTTCGTCGCCGCGGGGGTGACGGGCATCCGCTCGAAATTCACCTGCTGCGACTTCCGCGATTTCGCGGCGGTCGAGGGCCTGGGCACCGGAGTCGCGACGCTCGTCCTCACCAACCCGCCCATGGGCCGGCGCGTGCCGATCCCGAACCTCCGCGGGTTGATCGCCGACCTGTTCGATGTCGCGGCGAAGGTGCTCCGCCCCGGCGGCAGGCTCGTATTTGCCAATCCATTTTCCATCGAGAATCCCCACCCCGCGCTCGATCTCCGCTCCCGGCAGGTGGTGGATCTTGGCGGCTTCAACTGCCGGCTGGAAAAGTATGTCCGGCTGGACAACCGATGAAATCCCGCATGGACCTCGACGCTGTGCTTGCCGATTCGATTGTCGAGCTGGCCTGCCCGGCAATCCTGTGCGCTGTGAACCACGGAGGCGAAATCTCAACGCACTCGGCGGGGACGATTCCTGCGACCGCGCACGACCGGGCCTTTTACATCTACAGCATTACGAAGACATTCACGGCGACCGCCATTCTGCTGCTCTTCGAACGGGAAGGCCTCTCGCTGGACAGGGCCTTCTCGGGCTTCTTTCCCGAAACGCCGATTCCGCGCAACGTCACGATTCGCCAGTTGCTGAACCATACCGGTGGCCTGTCGGATTACGGCGCGTCGGACGATTACCAGCAGGCCGTCCGCGAGCATCCCGGGGAGCCGTGGGACTACGAAAGGCTGATGCGTGTGGGTTTGGCGGGAACTCCGCTGTTCGATCCGGGGAGCGGTTGGGCGTATTCGAATCCGGGTTACGCGCTGTTGAACGAATTGATCGGGCACATCTCCGGCGTGCCCTCTTTTGATTTCCTGCGCGTGTTCATCCTGGAGCCGCTCGGCCTCCCGGACATCCGGCCGTTCCTCGCACCGGATTGGAACGGCGCGCTGCTCGAGGCGGACGAGCCTTCCATCGCGGGGGACTTTCGGAGGCGATACGCTCCGGGTTGGATCGCGCCGGGCTGTCTGATCGCGACCGCGGCGGACGTTGCGCGATTTTACAACGCCTTGTTCGGAGGAAAAATGCTGTCCGACGATTCGCTCCGGCAAATGAAGGAAACCGTGAATGTCCCCGCGCGCCTGCCGGAACCATTTCCCCCGGCCTACGGGCTGGGCGTGATGAGCGGCGGCAGCGAGCCGCCCGGCGAGGCGTTTGGCCATGGAGGAGGCGGGCCGGGCTACACCACTTACGCGCGATGTTACCCGACGCGCTTTGGCGCTCCGCTTTCCCTCTGCCTCGTCATCAACACGAGTTTGCCCGCGACTCCGTTTCGCCTTGCGGATGAGATCGTCAAGCGATTCGCCGAATCACGGGGCGGATAAAGCGGCGGCGGGCCTGCGACCTATTCGCCAGGCGAAGCCTGCGGACGACTGCCGGGGCGCAACCGCGAAACCGGGATCGGCGCGGGCGATCCGGGTTCCGCCTCCTCGCGTGAGAGTCCCGGAATATGCGCGTAACCGATGAAGACGCCGCCCGATCCGGAATTTCGGCCGGACGCGTCGCCGGATCGGGCGCTTGAAATCGTGAAATCAAACACGCTCACTCCCCACATCTTCTTTCCGCCAAAAGTGCGTCCGTCGCTGGAGCCGAACATCACGCGGCGTCCGTCGCCCTTCAGCTCCCCGAGATAAATCATCGTGTGGGTGACGGGCGGATCGCATCCGGTCGAATACGTGCCGGACCAAAAAAGAAGATCGCCCGGGCGCAGCGCGTCGAGTTCGAAGCTGTCCTTCCTCCGGCTGACAACCGCCTCGAACTTGTCCGCCTTGCGGGCCCAGACGTATTGCCCGCTCGCCGTGCGCGGCACCTCGGAAATGCCCGCCGACCGGAGAAGATGGAAGATTGTGCCCGAGCAGTCCATCCCGCCAGCCGCCGGGTCGGACGAACCGAACCGGTATCCGAGATTTTGTTTCGTCAGCGCGAGACCGTTTTCGATCAACGCGCGCACCGCGGCCGGATTCGCGTCAAAATCCTTCAATTCGGAGGGATCGAGCGCTGTAACGATCGCGGGCGCGCCGCGGGCTTTCGACTCCCCCGTTTCGCGCTGAACTCCATCGGCCTTCGGGGATCCTCCATCCTGCGCGACCAGCGCGCGGGTGATCCCGAACAACACAAGGATTCGAAGGATGTGCGAGCGCATTCAAAAAACTAGCCGTTTGGATGCGAGGCAGCCATCGGGGATTACCCCGCTCCTTGCAAGGCAGCAGCGAAGCCATGTTCAGGGCGATCCCCTATCGCGGCCAGGCGAAGCGTTTGTTAAGTTTCAGCGGAATTTACAAAACGCCAATTCACCGCCGATCCTGCGCAGTCCCTTCCCCTGCCGCGATGGGTGTGCCGCTGCAATGAAGTCCGACATTCAACTTTCCAGCATCCCGAGGAGTCTTCGCGAGACGTTCCGTTTGCAGGACGCCATGACCGCTTTCGCGCACACGATCGTGCGTGATCCGGACGGCAGGATCACCGTCTGGACCGCAACGGATGAGCGGATCTACGGCTGGACGTCGCGCGAGGCGCTCGGTCGCGTGAGCCATCAGCTCCTGCGCACGGAACTCCCGGAACCCCTCGACGTGCTCGAGCGGCGCGCGCAAACCGAAGGCCAATGGGCGGGCGAGATCGTCCACCGCAGCCGCGACGGAAGACGCCACGACCTTACGACCACCTGGTCGCCGCATTACGACGAGGACGGCACGCTCGCCGCCTTCATCGAAGTCAACTGCGACGCCACCGCCCAAAAGGCAATCGAGGACGAGCTGCGGGCGCGCGCGCGGGATTTCCGCGCATTCTTTCATCTCAAGGGGATCGGCAGCGTTCTCGCAGACGTCAGGGACGGACGTTTTCTCAGCGTCAATCAGACGTTCTGCGAACTCACTGGCTACAGCGCGGACGAGCTGCGTCACCTCTCGGAGACCGATCTCACCCACCCCGAGGATCGTGAACGCGACGGCGATGGCTGGCGGAAGGCGATGGCGCGCGGCGACTCGCATTACACCATTGAGAAGCGATTTGTTCGCAAGGGCGGCGATGTGATTTGGGTTTCCGCGACCTCGACGATCGTGCGGGACGACGACGGCGCTCCGCTCCGGGCTGCCGGAGTCGTCATCGACGCGACGGCCCGCCGTGAGGCCCTTGCCGCGATTGCCCGGGCGAGATCGGATCTCGATCGGCGCGTCGCGGAACGAACCGCAGCCATCGAGGAGTTGAGCAAGCGCCTCGAGACCCTCATCGATGCCTCTCCCGTCGCCGTCATCGCGCTCGACCACGACCAGCGGGTCGAGATTTGGAATCCCGGGGCGGAAGCGCTGCTGGGCCTTGTGGAAACGGAGGCACAGGGAGCCCGCCTGCTGGACCTGCCCATCGAGTGGAATCATCCCGCCGCCCTCGTGGCCATGCTGCTGGCTTCGGAGGCCCGGCACGCGAATCTCCGCGTGCGCACCCGCCGCGGCGGCAGCCTCGACATCGCCATCTGGAGCGCACCGTATCCCGGACGAGAAGGCGTCCCCGCCGGACACGTGCTGCTGTTGCTCGACGAGACGGAAAAGAAATTCCTCGAACACGCAGTGCTCGATGCGGGAGAGCGCGAGCAGCGACGCATCGGCCGGGAACTCCATGACCACCTCGCGCAGCAATTGCTTGGCGCCGCGTTCGGCGTAAGGGCGCTTAATCGCGAACTCCAGTCCGCCGCCTCGCCCAGTGCGGAACGCGCAGAAGATCTGGTTCGGGTGATCAACGACTCGGTCGTGCGGGCGCGCAACATGGCCCGGCGGATGAATCCCATCGAAATCGACTCGGCCGGCCTTATGTCCGCCCTGCGCGAGCTGGTGGAGCGGACGCCGGCCGGCACGCAGATCGAGCTTGTCTGCGAAAGGGAGGTGCTCATTCACCGCTCCGACGTGGCGCTCCACGCCTTTCGGATCGTGCAGGAGGCGATCGCGAATGCGCTTCGCCACGCACGCGCCCACCGGATTGCGGTCCACCTGTCGGAAACCGCGGATGGCCAGGTGAAGGTGGAGGTGCGCGACGACGGAATCGGGATCACGGAGGACTCCGGATCCGATTGCGGCATCGGAATTGGAATAATGAAGTATCGCGCGCAGGCGCTGCATGGCGAATTATCGATCGAGAGCGTTCCCGGCTGCGGGACGACGGCGGCCTGCACCTTTCCAAATCCCGTTTGAACCATGTCGAAATCCACACCATCCCCGCCGGAAGCCAAGCGCCGCGTGCTCGTCGTTGACGATCACCCGATGTTCCGGCATGGCGTTTGCACGATGATCAATTCCGAACCCGATCTCGAAGTGTGCGGCGAGGCGGGCACCGCACCCACCGCGCTCGAAGCCATGCGCAATCTGCAACCCGATGTGGCGCTCGTGGATATCTCGATGCCCGGAACGAATGGAATCGAATTGCTCAAGTCCATGAAGGCCGAGGCTCCGAAGCTGCCGATGCTCGTCGTGTCGATGCACGACGAATCCCTCTACGCCTTGCGGGCCCTTCGGGCCGGGGCCCTCGGCTACGTGATGAAGGCCGAGGCGCTCGACTCCATCCTCGTCGCAATCCGCAAGGTCCTCTCAGGCGAGCCTTATCTCAGCCCGAGATTCAGCGAACGCCTCGTCTTCAAGGCGATCAAGTCCATCGATGAGGGCCTCGGCTCGCCGGTGGACAAACTCTCCGACCGCGAACTCGAGGTGCTCAATCTGATGGGCCGCGGATTCGGCGCGCAGGACATCGCAAACGAGCTGCACCTGAGCGTGAAGACGATCGAGACCCACCGCGCGCACATCAAGGAGAAGCTGGGCTTCCACGACTCGAAGGAAATGGTGCGCTTCTCGATTGAGTGGGTCGCGCAGCAGCATCTTTAGAGGCTTCGCCCCCGGGGAAGGCGGACGCGCCGCAACGCGCGATTCCCGCTACACGATCTTTTCCCTCAGGCCCCCGAGCGCATGGGAAAGCTTGCGCAATCCCAACTCGATCCGCGTCTTCACCGTCCCGAGCGGCGTGCGGGTGATCGACGCGATCTCCCGCTGGCTGCGGCCCTCGAGATAGGCGAGGCAAACTGCCCGGCGCTGGTGGTCCGGCAGCAGGTCGAGCTGCTGGTCGATGAGTTGACGCACATCGGACTGCTGGGCCTCGAATTCCACCGGATGCATTTGATCCACCTCCTTGTCCGGGTGATTGCAGGCGATTTCGAAACGGTCGGTGGCGCGGCGGTAGGCGCAAGCCTGCCGCACCCGGTCGATGGCGCGCCGGCGGGCTACGGTCGAGAGCCATCCGAGCAGCTTGCCACGGTCCGCGGAATAGCAGCCCGCGCGGTCCCACACCTGCATGAAGACATCCTGCAGCACGTCTTCGGCCTCCGCGTCGTCGTGAAGCACTTTCATGATCACGGATTTGAGCACCGTGCTGTAACGCCGGCACAGCGCCTCCATTGCCTCGGGACGTTGTGC
>JAQTOP010000109.1 GCA_028713285.1 Terrimicrobiaceae bacterium | reverse complement strand
CGCCGAGATTGTCTATCACACGTCCGGCGCGGGGGAGCCGCTCGTCTTTCTTCACGGCCTTTACCCGGGCGCATCCTCCTTCGAGTGGTCGCGCGTCTATCCCCAGTTCGCGGTCGGCCACCAGGTCGTCGCGCCCGATTTGATCGGCTTTGGCGAGTCGGAACGTCCGCGCCGCGGTCTCGATGCGGACGACCACGTTCGCGCGCTGGCCGATCTGTTTTTTGCCGTCGGCAGGGGCCATCCGGCTGCGGTTGTCGCCTCGGGCTTCGGCGCCGCACTCGCGGTGAAACTGGCCGTGCAGCATCCCGACCTCGTCCAGCGGCTCATTCTCTACGCGCCGATCGGTCTCGACGCCTCGGCGCGTCGCATGCCCCTCGGCCTCTCCGCGCTCTCGCTGCTGCCGCCGCTGAATCGCTTCGTCTATCGAAACTATTTTGCGCGGCGGCCATTCATTCGCGGCTGGCTCGCGCGCTTCGGCTTTGGCGATTCCGATCGGATCGGCGACGACGTGGTCGAGGTGCTTACGAGCTTTGCGGGTCAATACGGAGCCGAGCACGCCATGCTGGCCTTCCTGCGCGGGAGACTGCTTTACGACGTGAAGTCCCAGCTCGGCCGGCTCACGCAGCCCGTCGCGTTGTTGTGGCCCGATTTGCCGGAGCGCTTTCCGTCCGCGCAGGCGGAGCAGCTCGCGCGAACCATTCCCAATTGTCGCATCGTGCTTGCGGGCCGCACCGCCGCGCTCGGCGCGCTCGAGACACCCGATCTCCTGCATCGCATCATCGACGACGAACTTCAGCACCGCGTGGGACTTCCCGGCGCGGCCTGAGCCATTGCAATTTCGCGCCGCCGCGCCCATATATTCCCGCTCTGCCGTGAACGTCTCCGACCTCCGGGAAATTCTCCAATACGTTCCCCGCTTCCGGGGCCGCACCTTCGTGGTCGCGGTCGATGGCGAGATCGCCGCCTCGGCGAATTTCCACAACATCCTGCTCGACCTCGCCGTGCTCCGGTCGTTGAGCATTCGCACCATCGTCGTGCATGGCGCGAGCCGGCAGATCGAGGATCTCGCGCGCAGCCGCGACCTCGCGCTCTCCAATGCCGACGGCACCGGCGTCACCGACGCCGCCACCCTCCAGGTCAGCATCGACGCCGCCATCCGGCTTACGAACGAGATCATGGAGGGCCTGTCCGCCGTGGATCTGCGGGCCGCCTATCTCAATGCGATCATCGCGCACCCCGCCGGCATCCTCGGCGGCACGGATTTCCAATTCACCGGCAGGGTCGAACGCGTCGATACCAAGGCGCTCAAGCTTCTGCTCGAAGAAGGCATCGTCCCGGTGATCCCTCCGCTTGGATTCGACGGCGAGGGGCGCACGTATCGCGTGAACTCGGACAACATTGCCGTGGAGGTCGCCGAGGCTTTGCAGGCGGCGAAGATCATCTTCCTCGCGCCGTCCTCGGTCTTTGCGAATACAACGTGGCTCCCGCGCCTCGTGTCCATCAGCGAAGCGGAGGAGCTGCTGCGCAAGCACCGGACCGACTGCTCCGCCGGCCTGCAATCGAAGCTCGAGGCCGGCGCGCGCGCGTGCCGGCAGGGCGTGCCGCGCGCCCACCTGCTCGACGGCGGCATCAACGAGGCGCTGCTCACCGAGATGTTCAGCCACGAGGGCTTCGGCACGATGGTGTATTCCAACGAATACCAGCAGATCCGCCGCATCTTCAAAAAGGACGTGCGCAGCGTGATCACGCTCATTCGCCAGTCGGTCCAGAGCGAGGAACTCGTGCGGCGCACGCGCAACGAAATCCTCGAGCACATCGAGGATTACTGGGTGCTCGAGGTGGACCGCCAGCCCGTCGCCTGCGTCGCGTTGCATGTCCATCCCGAGGAGAAGGCCGGCGAACTCGCCTGCCTCTACGTGAGCAAGAACCAGGAAAACCAGGGCTACGGCCGCAAGCTCATGGGCTTCGTCGAAAATCTCGCGAAGGAAAAGGGCCTCACGCGGCTCTTCGCCCTGTCCACGCAGGCGTTCATGTTCCTCCAGCAAAAAGGCGGCTACGTGGAGGCGGCGCCCGAGAGCCTTCCGGCGTCCCGGTTTGAAAAATACGTGCAAAGCGGGCGGAACTCGAAGGTGCTCATGAAGCATCTCTCCGGCGCCAGCCACTGACGATGACGACCGGGTTGCTGACGGACGGCCTGATCATCCTCGTCTATTTCGTCATTGTCGTCGGCATTGGCCTCTACAAGGGCCGCGGCAGCAAGTCGATGGAGGGCTTTGCGGTCGGCGACCGCAACATCCCCTGGTGGGCCGTGATGGCATCGATCCTTGCCGCCGAGATCAGCGCGGCGACGTTTCTCGGCGCGCCGGGCGAAGGTTACGCGCAGCGGAATTTCACCTACGCGCAGCTCGCCATCGGCACGATTCTCGCGCGCTTCCTCATCGCGTACATTTTCATCAAGCCCTACTACGACTTCCGCGTCGTCTCGATCTACGAATACCTCCTCATTCGGTTCGGACGCCGCTCGAAGGACGCCGCCTCGGCCGTCTTTTTGCTCACCCGGGCGCTCGCGAGCGGCACCCGCCTTTATGTCGCGGCCATCGTGCTCGTCTTCGGCTACGAGCTGGTCACCGGCCACGAACTCGCGGCGCTTCAGCAGATGCCGGTCTATATCGGCGCCCTCACCTTCATCACCGCAATCACCGCGGTTTATACGGCGCTCGGCGGAATCAAGGCGGTCGTCTGGACCGACGTCATCCAGGCCACGATCATGTTCGGCGCGCTCGGCTTCGCGATCTGGTCCCTGCTCTCGGTGATCCCGGGAGGAATGACGGGTGTCCACGCGGCGATGAACCAACCCGGCGACTGGAAGTTTTTCGACAGCGGCATCGATCCCGGCCGGGACCTTTGGGGGAACGTGCGCTCGATTCTTGAGAGCGAATACACCATCTGGGCGGCCCTCATCGGCTCGACCTTCACCACGCTCGCGACCCATGGCACGGACCAGGACATGGTGCAGCGCATGCTTACGGCGAAGAACTACCACCGCAGCCGCCTGTCGTTGATTCTGTCGGGTCTCGCGGACCTCCCGCTCGTGCTCTGCTTCCTCTTCGTGGGCATGCTGCTGTGGAGCTATTACCGGCGTCCGGGAATGGATGCACCCTTTGCGCACTACATCGTCTATGAAATGCCTCCGGGCATTCGCGGCCTGCTCGTCGCCGGCCTCTTCGCCACTGCAATGGGCTCGTTGAGCACGGCCCTCAACGCGCTCGCCACGAGCTTCGTCGAGGACTGGTATCGGCCTTACATCAATCCCGGCGCCACCCCCGGGCATTCGGTTCGCGCCGCCCGCCGAGCGACTGTCGTCTTCTCGATACTGTTGATCATCGTTGGCGCGCTCACGGCCTACGCGAAGATCGTGCTCCAGGCGCGCATCATTCCCATCGTATTGGGAATTTTTGGCTACACCTACGGTTCATTGCTTGGGGTCTTTCTGGTCGGGCTGCTCACGCGCGGACGTGGAAGCGAGCGGGGCAACCTCATCGCCATGCTTTTCGGCTTCGTGGTGGTGGCGCTCCTCAGCGGGCTGCACAATGACGTCTGGGCGCTGCTCCATCCGGTCGCACCCGGAGTGCCGCATCCGGTTTTGTGGGCGCCGGCCTGGCTGCCGCGCATCGAATTCCCCTGGCGCATCGCTTTCGGCAGCATCGCCACCTTCTGCGTCGCGCTGTGTTTTCGCACCCCGGCCGCACAAATTGCCGTCGCACAGGAAAAGCGCCTGGCGGCCGCGTAGGCGCGAGTTTCCGCTCGCCGCCCGCGCACCTTGCAACCATCGGACCCGCCGGGTCGGTCAAGAAAAATTCGCTCCGGCGGATCGTTAAATTTGACGAATCCGTAACCTTTTTTCTTGAGCCGGAATCCCCCGGTTTCTAGCCTGTCGGCAGTTGCGGCGAGCGAAGGATCCGGCTCTGTGAATAACTTGTGAAATGTTCCTCCAGTTCCACGCGGTGTGTTTCACGCGTCGGAAGGCAGGCGAGGGACCGATGCAAGTCCCACGGTCGATGCGGGGATCTCCGGCGCGACCCAATGGATTTTGCAACATGCTGACAATCAGGAATATGCGGTGGAGCATTGGCTCGGAGTCGGGGCTGGTGGAAATGGGGATCTCTCCTGAGAGATCGAAATGCAACGGATTTGCCGCGTACCGAGCCTCTGTGGGCGCTGCGTCAAGCCACTGAACGCGAGTGTGCATAAGTTCCTTATGACGCAGGATTTTAGAAAGATTTGGGGGACGATTTCCGCGTTGATTGCGCCTCGCGTGAGCGCAGATGGATTTCGACGCTGGTTCAGCGATGTGGAGGTTTGCGGCGACGACGGGAGCACCCTGAGTTTGTCCGTGCCGAACCCGATTCATAAGTTTTTTATCGAGAGCAACTATCTGCCCCTCGTGCAGGGCGCGGTGGCCGAGGCATTCGGCGGCAGCCGGTCGATCCGCATCGTCGCGCGACAGTTGGAATTGGACGACTTCGGGGCCGCGCCGGCGCTTCAGGCCGTCGAGGGGACGGGACCGGGGCTTTCCGCGCCGCGCGAGCGTGCCGCACCGGCGCCCGCCTCGACGGGAATGAACCCCCGGAACAACTTCGACGCCTTTGTCGTGGGTTCGAACAACCAATTCGCCTACGCCGCCGCGCTCGCGGTCGCCCAGGCTCCGGCGAAGACGTATAATCCCTTCTTCGTCTATGGCGGCAGCGGATTGGGCAAGACGCACCTGCTCCAGGCCATCGGCCACCATGTGCTCGCCTCGCGCAAGGGCGGCAAGGTTTTCTATGTGTCGAGCGAGCAGTTCACCAACGAGTTCATCGACGCGATCCAGCACGGCACGCTGGTGAAGTTCCGGAAAAAATACCGGCAGGCCGACATCCTGATGATCGACGACATCCAGTTCCTCGCCGGCAAGGAGCGCTCGCAGGAGGAGTTTTTCCACACATTCAACACCCTCCACGACGGCCACAAGCAGATCATTCTGTCGAGCGACCGGCCAGCCAGCGAGATCGAGAAGCTCGAGCAGCGCCTGGTTTCGCGCTTCGAGTGGGGAATGACCGCCGAGCTCCAGCCACCGGACATGGAGACGCGCATCGCGATTCTTCAAAGCAAGGCCGAGACGCTCAAGATCGAGCTCGACCAGTGGGTGATCGAATTTCTTGCCGACAAGATTCGCAACAACGTCCGCCGCCTTGAGGGCGCGCTCATGCGCGTGGCCTCCTACGGCTCGCTGAGCGGACGAAACGTCACCCGCGAAGACATCGAGACGCTGCTGCGCGACATTTTCCAGGAGCAGGCGCGCCGCGCGGTGACGATCGACCAGATCCAGCGCAAGGTGGCCGAGACGTTCGACCTGCGCATTGCGGACATGACGAGCAAACGCCGGCTCGCGAGCATCGCGTATCCGCGCCAGATCGCGATGTTCCTTTCGCGGACGATGACGAATTCGACGCTCACGGAAATCGGTGATTTGTTCGGAGGCAAGGACCACGGCACGGTGATCCACGCGTGCAAGCTCATCAAGCGGCGGATGGAGGAGGACGAGCGCACCCGCCACATGATCCGCTCCATCGAGACGCAACTCCAGCGCTAGACCGCGTTATTGAAGAGCCGCATCGATCATTTCACTTTGACACGCCGGCGCGCGGCCAGCTAGAGAGCACAGGTTACGCCGGATAGCCGCGTCGCGTCCCATTCCATGAAGTTCAGCGTCACCAAAGAAAGCCTCCTCGAAGGCCTCCAGAAAACCCAGAACGTCGTCAGCAACCGCACCACGCTGCCCGTGCTGTCCAACGTGCTGGTCGAGACCACCGACACCGGCATCCGGCTCAGCACGACGGACATGGAGGTCGCACTGCGCTGCGACGTCGCGGCCGTCGTGGAGAAATCCGGCGCCACCACGCTGCCCGCCCGCCGGCTGCTCAGCATCGTGCGCGAGCTGCCTTCCAGCGAGATTCAGATCGAGACCGACACGAAAAACGTCTCTTCGATCCGCAGCGGCCAGAGCTTCTTCAAAATCTTCGGCCTTGCCCGCGACGAATTCCCCGCGTTTCCCACGTCGAAGGACGCGCGCAGCCTCTCGATCAAGCAGAGCGTGCTGAAGGACGGCCTGCGCAAGACCTCCTACGCGATCTCGATGGACGAGACTCGCTACGTGCTGAACGGCATTCTGTTTTCCTTCAAGGAAAACACGCTCAAGCTCGTCGCCACCGACGGCCGCCGGCTTGCGCTCTTCGAGGAGACGATTGACTCCGAACTCGCCGGCAAGCTCGACCTCGACTTTATCGTGCCGACCAAGGCGATCAACGAACTCGAGCGCCTCCTGCTCGACGATGGCGATCTCACGCTCTCGGTGGGCGATAATCTGGTCTCCTTCGAGTTGAATGGCTCGCTGCTCGTCTCGAAGCTCGTGGACGGAAACTACCCGAATTACAAGCAGGTCATTCCGTCGAGCGAAGACGTGAAAGAAGTCGTCGTTCTGGAGCGCGAAGCCTTCCACACCACGGTCCGCCGCGTCTCGCTCCTCAGCAACGACAAGACCAGCTCGATCCGCCTCAACTTCACCAAGAACAACATCGAGGTCACCTCGAACACGCCCGAAATCGGCGAGGCGAAGGAATCCATCGCGGTCGCGTATCGGGGCCGCGATTTTTCCATCGCGTTCAATCCGGACTATCTGATGGACCCCCTCAAGGCCCTGCCGAACGACGAAGTGCATCTGCACCTTATCGATGAGATGAGCCCGGGGGTATTGAAGATCAACTCCGGCTTCCTCTATGTGATCATGCCGATGCGCGTCTCGGCATAGGCGAGGTCTCCTCGGCCGTTCGCGCCGCATGATCGGCGTCAGCCAGCAGCCTCTGGTCGATTTGAAGGCCGGCTTTTGCAGCCCCTGGCCCTCCAGTCGATCGATGTGAGCACCCCCTCTTGACCATGGATCGCCACCATATTCTCCCCATACTCGCCCTCGCGCTGCTCACGGGCTGCGCGCAATATGCGACCGTTTCCGAAACGAAGCCTCGCTTCCGTCTCATCCGTGCGACCTTTGGCGCGGTCGCATCGGTCGAACGGAGCATCGCGGACGGCCTCAAAAGCGAACGTCGCAATCCTCTGGCGGCGCTCGGTGAATACCTCGCAGCCGCGGACACGGCGGCCGGACGGCTCGCGAAAGCCCCGAACGACGCGACGGCTCGCACCGATTACAACTTCGCCGTGGCGCGCGTGATCACGACGATCCGCGACGCGAAGCTCGACCCGTGGACGCGACCGCTGCAGCTCCCGGCGAAGGACGGCGGCTACGTGCTCGATTACCGGCGCGACGCCCGCAAGGAGTGGAACCCGGCGCTCTACCGGCTTACCCCGGCGGATCAATTCGACGTCAGGGGCACCTACGTTTCCAAACGCTGCATCAAGGAGGGCGTCGGCGCGCCATTGGTCGCCGTCGGTCTCGACGGGAATCTCGACGTTCGGAAAAACTTCGTCCTGCCGCGGACATACTATGGCGTGACCGCAGTCGCGAATTTCTCCGGCCGCCGCTGCACCCTTTCCTTCGAGGATCCGCTGGCCAGCGAAACGACCACGCTGCGAGGCCGCACCTTCCCCCTTGCGGCCGACTTCACCGTTCCGGTCGCGGTAATGCTTGCCAGCACGAACCCGAAAAGCCTCGAGCTTGCCCGCCTGTTCCATCCGGAGAAATACATGGAGACTGCGCGCATTGCCCGGCTCCAGCCCTACGATCCCAACAAGACCGTCGTGCTTGTCATCCATGGCCTGGCGGATACCCCGGCGACGTGGGCGCCCATGTTGATTGCTCTCCGCTCCGACGAACGCATCCGGCGCGACTACCAATTCTGGTTCTTCAGCTACCCGAGCGGATACCCCTATCCCTACTCCGCAGCCATCCTTCGCCGCGAGCTGGATGGCATCGAAAACCGATACCCGCTCCACAAGCGGATGGTCCTGATCGGTCACAGCATGGGCAGTTGCATCAGCCGCCTGCTCATCACGGACGCGGGTGACAAGCTCTGGCTCCGATATTTCGGCAAGCCGCCGGCGGAATTGAAGTTCTCGGCGGGAACGAAGGAAATTCTGACAGAGTCCCTCATCTTCCATCATCGTCCCGAGGTCGGTCGCGTGATTTTCATTTCCGGCCCGCACCGGGGCAGCGATCTTGCATCGAACCCGCTGGCTCGCTTCGCCTCGAATCTCGTCAGGGCGCCGGTGACGTTGTTAAATGCAGGCTCCGAGGCCGTAGAGGCGCTGGTGACGAGCGGCGATTCGCTGAAGCTGCACCGCATGCCGACCAGCGTGGACACCCTCGCGCCGAACGACCGTTTCGTGCTCGCGATCAACACGATTCCGATCACGCCGGGCATCCCCTACCACTCGATCATGGGTGATCGCGGCAAAGGCGGGAACAAGGACCATACAAAACCCGAGAGTTCCGATGGGGTCGTCCCGTATTGGAGCAGCCACCTCGACGGGGCGCAGAGCGAACTCATCGTGCCGTCCGCCCACCCCGCCCACCAGAATCCCCAGGCCATCGCCGAGGTGCGACGGATTCTCCTCGACGCCGTCGGCCAATAATCGCAAATGCGAAGGCTGGCTGCTCACGCGCCGTCACTCGAAGGCGGGAAATGCCGGATTGACCCGCATCGCTCGCCGTGGAAGTTTCTACGGACTTCTCGCCGGCATAGCACAGTGGTAGTGCAACGGTTTTGTAAACCGTAGGTCGTCGGTTCGAATCCGACTGCCGGCTCTCCCAACCCCGGCCAATGCCGGGAAATCAGGCTGCGGTGGCCTTCCGGCGCACCGGCAGGGCGGCGAGGATTTTTTCGACGGCGGCCTTTGCGGTGAGTCCGTGCTTTTCGCGCAGGACGGGGACGCTGCCGTGTTCGACGAATTCGTCGGGCCAGCCGATGCGGACGACGGGCGTCGGGATGCGCTGGTCGGCGAGGTGCTCCATCACCGAGCAGCCGAAGCCGTTGAGGAGGACGTGGTCTTCGAACGTGCAGATGACGTCGCAGGCGCGGGCGAAAAACTCGAGCGTCGCGGTGTCGAGCGGCTTGATCCAGCGGGCGTTGATGACGGCGGCGTCGATGCCGCGGGTCTTGAGCAGGTCGGCCGCCTCGATCGCCAGCTCGCACATGTTGCCGAGGCCGAAAAGAGCGACCTGCTTGCCGTGGCGAAGCACCTCCGCCTTGCCGATTTCGAGCAGCCGGGGCTGTTCGCCCGGCTTCGCGCCGGTGCCGGCGCCGCGCGGATAGCGGATGGCGATGGGGCCGCGATGATGCGCCATGGTCCAGAGCATGTCGGCGAACTCCTCCTCGTCCTTTGGCTGCATGTGAACGATGCCGGGGACGGGCCGGAGGTAGCCGATGTCGAAAAGGCCGTGGTGCGTCGGACCGTCGTCGCCGGAGAGGCCGGCGCGGTCCATGCAGAGCGCGACATCGAGGTGTTGCAGCGCGATGTCGTGGATGATCATGTCGTAGGCGCGCTGCATGAAGGTCGAGTAGATCGTGAGGAAGGGCTTCATGCCCTGCGCGGAGAGGCCGCATGCGAAGAGGGCGGCGTGCTCCTCGGCGATGCCGACGTCGAAAAAGCGCTTCGGATGCCGTTGTGCAAAATGGAGAAGGCCGGTGCCGGTCGGCATCGCGGCGGTGATGGCGACAATGCGGTTGTCGCGGTCGGCGAAGTCCGCGAGCGTGCGGCCGAGCAGCTCCGAATAGGTCGGCGACGGCGCCGAGGCGGTCTCGCCGGTGTCGGGCTCGAATTTGCCGAGGCCGTGGAATTTATCCGGCTTCGCGAGCGCGGGGGCGTAGCCCTTGCCCTTTTGCGTGAGGATATGAAGGATGACGGGCTCGGTCTGCGTCTTGAGAAACTCGAACGTCCTGGTGAGCAGGCCAATGTCGTGGCCGTCGATGGGGCCGTAGTAGCGCAGGCCGAGATCTTCGAAAATGACGGACGGGGCGATGAGGTTCTTGATGCCGGCTTCGAACTTGCCGGCGAGTTTGCGCGCGGTCTTGCCGCCGAGGCGTTCGACGAACTGGGCGGCCTTCTCGTGGAGATGCGCGTAGGCGGGGTTCGCGACGATGCGGTTGAG
>JAQTOP010000016.1 GCA_028713285.1 Terrimicrobiaceae bacterium | reverse complement strand
CATCTGGGCATGAAAAGCGCGGCCAACGCGAGCCAGCAAATCCGCCGCCATCGCCTGCTCGATAAGCTCACCGTCGGCGCAAAAACACGAATCCGTCAGTCAAGATTTGTCGCCTGACCCCATTATCATTATCTCCATTATCTTATCGGGAAATTTCCGCGAGCTTGACGACATTTCGTCCGCTGTCGCACGGCATCGAGTCCACCATCGCGCGGCCGCCCTGTGCGAAAAACCCGCTTAGCTCGACGATGGCCTTCTCCGTCGAATCGAGCAGAAAGTCCGGATCCATCATCGTCGGATAACTTCGATCGATGATGATGTGCTCGTGCGCGTAGCAGACGCCGAGAGCCTCCGATTCGATGTCACCAAGGACCGTGCGAACAAAGGAGGGCGGGTCCGATTGGACTGCGTTATTCATCGTTGCGCAGCGTCAACCGCTCGCCCGCCCGCAGCACGCGGTGCGGCTGATCGAGGCGCTCGCAGGCGGCGACAAAAATGTCCGGAGAGGCGGTGTTGAAATCGAACATGTCGTAGTGGCAAGGCACGACCAGGCGGGCTCCGATCTGATGTGCGAGCGTGGCGGCTTCCCCGCCGTCGAGGTTGCCCGCGACCCGGCGCTCCGGGATGTTTCCGTTGATGGGCAGAAGCGCGAGATCGATCGAAAACGGGCGCAGCAAATCCACCATCCCCTCGTAGGGCAAAGTGTCTCCGCTGTGATAGATGGCCCACGGTCCCGCCTGCACGACGAAGCCCATATACAGGCAGCGCCCCTGCGGATCGCGATCCAGCGCATTGTGCGCCGCGGGTACGCCGTGAAAGGTGAAGCCACCGGCGGTCGCGCTCGACCCGTCATTGACGCCGACGAGCCTTTCGGATGCGACGCCGAGACGTTCCCGGGCGAATGGGATGTTGGCTTCCGGCAGCACGAGCCGCAGCCCGGGATTCGCCCGCCATAGGGCTTGCAGCGTTTCCGCGTCGAGGTGATCCGTGTGATTGTGGCTCGACGTGGCGACGGAAACGAAGTCGAGTTTCTCCGGCGCGATCACGCGCCCGGTCATGCGCGTGTGCGGCTTGTCGGTCGCCGCGTATTTGCGCGTGAGCGAATCGGAAAGATAGGGGTCGAGAAGCAGAAATTGCTTCCGCCACTTCACGAGGAATCCGCTTTGGCCCAGCCACCAAATGTGCAGGGCTTCCGGCTCCGCCGCCGCGATGTCGGCCAGCAGGGCGGCGTCTTGCTGGACGGGGCGGATCACGCGAATCCCAACGCCTTTCGCGCCTGCGTCACTCCGGCGACCATGTTGTTAAGCTTTTGCTTCGCCGCCCAGCGCGCGGTCTGGCTGAGGCCGCAGTCGGGCGCAAAGACGAGCCGCTCAGCCGGCGCGTGCTGGAGGCAAAGCTTCACGCGGTCCGCGATGTCCCGGGGCGTCTCGATGTAGTAGCTTTTTACATCGACGATGCCAACCGCGGCATCCATGCGCGATGCGATCTGCGCGATCCGTTCGGTCTCCGCGAATTCGCGGCTCGCCATCTCGACGTGCATCTCGTCGGCCTTGAAATCGAGAAAGGCGGGAAACATCGGCGCGACCCGGCGGTAGCCGACCGCGCGCGCCTCGAAGTTGCCGAAGCAGAGATGCGTGCAGAGGCGGGTTTTGCCCGCAACGGTTTCGACGGTCCGGTTGAAGATATCGACGAAGCGTTTCGTATCCTCGCGATACGCGTAACAGCTCATGGAGGGCTCATCGACGTTGATCTCGCGGCAGCCCGCGGCGACGAGATCCTCGAGTTCCTTTCGCACCATCGGCAATAGCGCCTCGGTGAGCGCCCAGCGGTCCGGGTATTGTTCGTTGGGCAGCAGGCGTCCGCTCAAAGTATAGGGGCCTGGCACGCTGGCCTTCAGCGTCGGGCCGGTCGGGGCGAGTTTTTTCAGACGGTTGAATTCCTCCACGGCTCCCAGGCCGCGCGGGGCCGCCAGCTCACCGATCACCTGATGTTTCCCGCGCTGGTCGTGCGCGGGCGGGCCGAACCGGCGAGGCGAGGCCGATTCCAGCTCGATGCCCTGGATGTAGCCGTAGAACGAGAGATTGAAATCGAACCGCGTCTGCTCGCCGTCGGTGATGACGTCCAGCCCCGCGGCGACCTGATCGTGAATCGCGGCGATCACGGCATCTTCCTGCATTTCCGCCCTGTCGGCGGAACCGAACTGGTCGAGGTGGGCGACGGAAAATTCCAGCCAGCCGGGAAACGGATAGCTGCCGATGACGGAGGTGCGAAGAGGGGTGGTCTTCATAAGGGATGGAAGCGGAACGATGGAGGAAAGGCTACCAGGCTGTTAGATAAAGATGGTTTTTGCGCGGGCCGCAATGAAAGACGCGCTTTCCAAACACCCGTCGAGCCTATCAAAATGCACGATGCCCGGGTCGGGCCGCCGATCACCCGATCACTTCGCCCGCATCTGAATTCACGATGCCCGAAACTCCAACTCCCTCGCGTGGATCACCTCGACGCCCTTCACTTCGGCAGTGCCTTCCGTCGTCGGCTGGCCGGGCCAGGCCTCCGGCAATAGATAAATCGGGGCGTCGCTCCGAAGGGGAAGAATTTTGAGGAGCAATTCCCCGGCGTGGATTTCAGGCGCGTAGGGATCGAGCCCGAGATCGAAGGGCTTGCCGTTGTAGAAGTCGTCCGTCAGCAAGCGACCGTTCAGATAGGCGCGGGCGACGTCGCCCATGTAATGGAAGCGCAAAATCACGTTTTGCAACGAGTTCGAGTGCCCGTCGATTTGCACCCTCCACACCGCTGCGTGCTCAAAATCTTCGTCCGTCGGCGCCAGGGCGACACCGAAAGGGCCGATCGGCACGGCGCGAGCCGTGTCCGCTTCACGCAACGGCTCCAACGTCACGTTCACGTGCTCCGCTACCGGCCCGGGCAGAGTGTATCGCGTGAAGATTCCGTCATCCCGCCCTTCGAGAGGCTTGCCATCGATTTCGGCTTTGGCGGGAGAAGGGAACAGGGCAAGGGTGGACTTGACCTCACTGGATACGTGACATCGCAGAAAGTCTTCCTCGGGAAGCAACGTAGCGGCTGTGATCGCGATGTGCTTCCGTCCGCCCAGAGCCACCTTCCAGCAGGAAAGCGAGGTTTCCTGATCGAGAAGCACAATGCAGACATCCCGTCCGGCGGGAGTGCGCAACCGAATGGCGACTTGAAGACCCGCCCGCACCCCCTCGACGTGGAGCACGCCGTCTCTTTCGGATGCGGTTCCGCTCGAATTCACCGATTTCGCCGTCATGTCGAATGCAAACTCGGCCGGGACGCCCGGCGTCTCGGCGAAAAACACATAGTGCGCGCCGCCTTCGTCCAAATTGCAAATAATCTCTGCGGTCGCATAAACCAGGTTGACTCCCCCGATGTCGATATGAAACGGCCAGATAAAAAAACTGTCGCTCGCGACCGTGGCGGGGCGGGCTGGCAGAGTGACTTCGCCATTCCTTAGATGAAGCTGAAATTGCACCCCCGGTTTCGGAGGCATGGGTTGAAGCCGCTGATAGTTATTGACGAAGACAAAGCCGCTGGAGCCATTGCTGCGCACGCACCAGCGAAGAGTCTGCGTGTCATCCCTGCCGGTCGGTCGGGCTGCGGGGAGCATGGATGACATGGGCGCCATCAATTCGCCGTAGTCGTGGATGAACAGATGCATCCGGCGCAGCCAATGATAATGTTCGCGCACCTGCCCGAATTCTCCCAGCGGAGCCTGGAAGTCATACGATTTGACCGTAATGTCGTTTGGGTAATTGGTGGCCTGCGACTCGTGAAACGTCGTCAGTTTGCCATCGGGGTTCGTGCCGCCGTGATACATATAGTAGCCGGGAAGGCTGTTTCCCACGCCGAGCTTGATCAATGCAGGGGCCGCCACATCCCTGGCAAAGATCTGCACGCGCCGGTGGTAACTATTAACCATTCCGCCGCCGAGCTCGCAGGTGATATACGGATAATGGATGGCATCGTTCTCATCTTTTTCCTCCCGTTTGCCGAAATGATCGGTCGCAATGGTGGAATCGATGCGATGCGACTTGAATGAAAAAGCCTCCCAGTAGCCGCCCGGCATCTGTTCGATATTTCGATCCCACATCCCTTCGGCATATCCGCCAAATAAAGGAAGCATTTGGCCGAATGGCATCTTTGTCCGGGGAAGCGGCCATCCTGTGAACGTATAGATCGGCACATCCAGTCCGACCTCACGGGCCATCCTCTTCAGGCTCAGAATGTGTTCCGAAGGGCCGCTGTATTCGTTCTCGATCTGCATGCCGATGACCGGGCCGCCATCCTTCCAAAGCAGGCCGTGCAGTTGACCGGCAATCTGTTCGTATAGTCTTCGAACTTCCGCCAGATAGCCCGGGTCGTCGGTGCGAAGCGCATAGCCCGTTTGGATCTCCGAGTCGCAGACTGCCGCTTCCGCCGGAACGATGGCAAAGTGTCCCTTGCGAAGCAGCCAGTCGGGAAACCCGCCATTGCGGCACTCGCCATGGCACCATGGCCCGCAACGCATCTGCACGTAGAGGCCAAGCTCCCTGCATAGCGCCACGAATTCGCGCAGGTTTCGCCGGTCGGTGAAGTCGAATTGGCCTTCGATCTCCTCGTGATGAATCCAGAAAACATAAGTGGCCACGATGTCGATCCCGCCGGCCCTCATCTTCAGCAAACTGTCCCGCCAGGTGGATCGAGCGCAGCGAGAATACTGCATTTCTCCCATCACGGGCATCCAGTGGCGCCCGTCGAGCAAAAGGCTGTGCCGGTCGGCTGAGATCTCAATTCCTTCGGGATTGCGTGCCGCCCCCTGGCCAAATTCGCGCCGCAAGCGGTCCGCTGCGCGGACCTCGCTCGAAATGCCGGCAAGATCGGCCGAATGGGGAGGGGAGTGATGTGGAGGATTCACGACATGCTAAGTATAAATTCTTAAACGATCCGTCGTCCGCAAGGTTCGGAAGCTTTGAATGACGGGGACTGCGCTCCTGCCGATTACCCCAGGCCGCCGGAGGGCACGTTCAATCCCGCCGTCCATGCAATGCCGTTCGCCAGCATGGAGCGGAACCCATCCACCGCCATGTTTGAATGATAATGCCCCATGGTGGTCGCGAAACTGCGGCCTCCATTGTCACGTTCCAACGCCCAGGCAACGGTATATTCATCTTCTTCGTCCTTGATGGAGGTCCGTAAAAGCGGCGTTAGACGCGAGTCATGTTCCTTGAAGTGGATGTTGTAATAATACTCCTCGTTGATCTCGAAAGGCGCGACGCCGTTGAGTATCGAGTGGCTTGGCGCGGCCAGTTCCGGCGTGGTGCGGTCCGTTTTCATTTTGGAATACCAGCCCCGGGGCGGTCCGCCGGTCTGATAGTCGAAATATCCCCCGCACCATTCGAGGATGGAATCCTGGAATCGGCTCGGGAGAAAGACCGCATAATGCTCGAGCACCAGGCCGCACCCGCGCCGCATCTGGCGGCCGATGACCTCCATACGGTCGCCGATGAGAAACGGGTGCCGTTTTTCCTCATAGTCGGAGCCGTCGGAAAACAGGACGATCGTGTCGGCGGTTTCCAGCGTCTCGACTCGTTCGGGCCAGCCGTTCGTATGTAATTCACACGCCAGTTGATCGCGCAGGGAGGATTGCTCCAGACACGTCTCGAGCAGCGTCAGATCCTTCTCATACTCGTGAAAGCCCGGATCGTGACTTTTCTCGCCGGCTAATAGGATGATTTTCTTTTTCATGGGATGTTTCCAAGTTATTGAACGCCGCGCCAATCGAAAACGACGCTAAGAGTTTTCAGCCTGTTGTGCAGGATATCCTGATACCGTTCCTGGGGGTTTGTCGGAGAAACAATTTGAAACGCGGAAGGATGCACGTTCAGCTTTCCTTGCGCAAGCCAGTTCAAGGCCATGTTGAGCTGATAACTGTTGCTGTGAATCCCGGGATCTTCGGGCATCCGGCCTTCCCAACCGGATTGAAGCGAAATGTAATTGTAGAATACCGCGTGGAGGATTTTCTGGGCCGACAGATCGGTCCTGGCAACCCACGGAACGCCAACCAGAAACACTTCGCCGTAAGCTCGCAGCGCCCTGCAGAGATCGAGCACGGCCATCTCATGGCCGGAGCAGTCGATTCCCAAACCCGCTTTTTCGTGATCTTTCCCGGAAGCGGCATCGGGTACGTTGGAGACGGTTCTCGCGATTCCGTGTTCCTGCGCGATCTCCTGCCGCCGTTCGTTCAGGTCGCATCCGATCACGTCATATCCATACAGCTTTGCCAGTTGCGCCGCCATCAGGCCCACGATGCCGAGGCCGGTGACAATGGCCGTCTCGGGAGGACGGACACGCGTGCGAACGAACGAGGGCATGGAGATTTTGGCAAAGCGGGCAAACAGCGCGATTTCCGGGGCGAGGCCGTTCGGGATCAAGAGGGCGTCCCGTTGCTTCACGCGTTGCTTCGACTGATGATTGCAAGCCGCGAAGACGACATCGCCCGGCTTGAAGGAGGCAACCGCGCTGCCAACGGATTCGATTTCGAAGACCGCGGCATAGCCAACAGTCGTGGGATAAGTCATCCCGCCGGAGATGGCGCCGGTATAGAGTCCGAAGACTTCCGATCCCGGACTGATCAAAGAAAAGAGGGTCCGCCCTTCGATCTGATCGTTTTCCAATGGCGACGTGTCAGCGTCCAGGACCGCCAGGCGCGCTTCTTCTTTTGCGATGAACTGGACCGCATGGTTGCTCTTTGTGGGTTTCATAATACTTGGGGTTCGGTATGACTAAATTTATCGGGCCTCGGCAGCGATTTGAGAAAGACGTTCGAAGCCCGGCCCTCGGACGGGAATCTCCACGTTAAAGACTTCCGCGATGACGCGGGTCCAGCCATGGAGGAAATAAATCCATCCGTCCTCGACGTGGAGCTTGTGATTCTTTGCCTGTGCCCGCGCCTGATCGAGAAAAACGAGATTCCCCCGATAGTTGAATTCCCAGGCGAAACCGTCCTCCGGGAACCGGGCTGCATCCGTGATGGGCGAGCCGGGGGCGTCCTTGCCGAGGCCTGTCGCGTTGATGACAAGCGAGCCGGGCTTTAATCCGGCCATGATGGCGTTGTTATCCTCCGGCCTGGGGGTGTGGTGGTATTCGACCGGGACGGGCTGGCCGAGCTTGCGATGAATTTCGCGAATTTCCTCGAGGCGCGGCTCGCTGCGATTGGTGACAATAATTTTCGAAGGCCGGTTCGCGCCGTGTTTGGGGTCGAGCAGGTAGCTCGTGACGGCAATGCTCGATCCGCCCGCGCCGAGCGTCAGAACTTCCGCACCTGTTTTTTGCCAATGATCAGCAGGAAGAAAAGCTTCGAGCGAGAGGCCGGACGTGATCGGATCCTTGGCGTGGCCGATGAGGCGGCCATCGCGTTTGGAAATGGAGCTGACCTCGCCCATCAGCTCGGCATAGGGATCGAGTTCGTCGAACAAATCCCGGCAGGCCTTGAGCAGATCGATTTTGTGGGTCGTGACGAGCGAGCCGAGCGAGAGCGGGTCATTCTTGATGAACGAGACGGCCTCCCGGTAGCGCTCGCGCTCGTCGTGCCATTTGAGGTCGATGCCCTTGATGATGACCTCGCCGAGGCCGAGATGGCTCGCCCAGGCGGGGAACACCCGCATGATCGACGATTTGCCCGTGGTGACGCCGATGAAATAGAACGTGGGTTTGTCGGCCGGTGTGTAAGCGCTCATAGAAGATTCCAGGTGTCGAGGTGGTCCAAAAGTTTTCGATAACGCATGAGCCGGCGCTGGATGAGCGCCCGGTCGGGGCGTCCGGGCCGCGTGACGATGCCGCGTCGCGCCCACTTCTGAGCGGCGGCGTCGAGATCCTTGAAAATGCCGGCGGCATGGCCGGCCAGCAGAGCCGCTCCCATCGGCGCGCCTTCGCCGGAGGCCATTTGCACGACGGGTGAATTCAGCACGGCGGCTTTGATGGAGTTCCAGGTTCGGCTGCATTCGCCGCCGCCGGTCACACGGACTTCGGCGATCTTGAACCGGGGATCGAGCGATTTGAGCGCGTCGCAATAGATTCCATATTCGAGTGCGACTCCCTCAAGAATGGCGCGGTAGAGATGCGCGGAATTGTGCGCCCAGGTGAGCCCGGCCCAGGCTCCGCGCAGATGAGGCTGGGCGGGACTCACCCGGCCCGCGAGGTGGGGAACGAAGAAAGGAAGATCATCGGACAAGGAAACGGCCGCGGCGGCTTCGTCGAGTTCGGCCAGCGAACTTTCGCGCCGGATTTCCTTGCGAAACCACTCGAGGTTCATGCCGCCTCCATTGACGTAGGCGTAGGGGTGCCAGAGGCCGGGAACGACGGATTGCCCGCAGGTAAGCATACGATGCTTTTGATCGGGCAGGAAGCGGTCGGTCGTGGCGGCGAAGACGGAGGCTGTGCCCGCGACATCCACGCAAATACCCGCGCGGGTGGCCCCGCAGGAGAGGAAACTCGCCGCCGTGTCGCCGCAACCCGCGGCCACCGGCGTGCCGGGCTTCAACCCGCAGCGCGCGGCCATCGCGCGGCTCACCCCGCCCATGATTTCGTGGGGACGGACGATGCGGGGCAGCACGGTCTTTTCGATCCCGAACGCCCGGCAGAGACTCGCGTCCCACGCCGCGCGCTGGTTGTCGGCGAAGCCGCTGAAGTGCAGATAGGTCGTGTCGATGAACGCGGCGGAGGCGTCCAGGCCGCAAAGCCGGAGCACGGCATAACCACCCGGCTGGACGAAGGAGCGGATCTTGCGGAAGACGGCCGGACGCTCCTTTTTCCACCACAAAATCTTCGGCCCGTGATTGAAGCTGGCCGGGCCGCCCGTCTTGCGGATGATCGCGTCGCCCGCCTTCTTTTGCATGAGGGCGATGAACGGCGCGCAGCGGGTGTCGAGCCACGAGTCGTAGGGCGTGACGGCCCGTCCGTCCGTCCCCACGCCGATGACGCCCGCCATCTGTCCGTCGATCGCGATGGCCGCGACATTCTCCCTGGCCACGCGCGAATGTTTCACGCATTCGCGAATCGTGGCGCAAACCGACGCGAGCTGGTCCTCGGGATTTTCCTCGACGACTCCCGGCCGCGGACGATGGAGCCTCGACGGGCGAAACGAGGAGGCGAGGCACTTCCCATCGGCGCTGAAAACAACGGCCTTGGTTCCCTGCGTGCCGATATCGACGCCTATGACGCATTCCGCGGACATGAATCAGACGTTCGCGAGGATCACGACCTTCATGGCTTTGCCAGACAACGCGGTGTCGTAGGCTTCGCTCAAATCGGAAATGGGAAAACGATGCGAGATCACCTTCGCCACCGGCACGCGTCCGCTGTGGATGAGCTTGAGAGCGAGGCGGTAGTCGTCGTTGCAACCGCCCGTGGTGCCGGTGACATAAAGATTCTTGTAATGAATCGCATTTCCATCCAGCGCCACTTCCGGCTTGTCCTTGGGCAGTCCGGCAAACAGGCAGAGCCGTCCGAACGGCGCGAGCAGTTGAAGGGCTTCCTGAACGATTTCCGGAACGGGCGCGGCGGTGATGGCGGCGTCAAGACCCCGGCCGGAGGTGATCTCCTTCACGCGCTCGCGGACGTTTTCGCGCTGGCCGGAAATGAGTTGGGTCGCGCCGGCTTCGCGAGCGCTCGCCAGGCGTTCCTCGTTGGTGTCGATGGCGATGATTTCCCGGGCGCCCGTCGCAGCGACAAGAAGGATGTGCAGCAGGCCCATCGGACCGCAGCCATAGACCGCCACGGTATCGCCCGCTCTCACCGGCAGGGATTTTTGGGCGTTGACCACGCACGACAACGGCTCGGCCAGCGACGTGATTTCCCACGGCGTGTCCTGTGGCAGGGGCACGATATTGCCCTGGGAAATGGCGGGCGCGGTGATGCGCACGTATTCCGCATGCGAGCCGTCGTGATTGATTCCGAAAGCCGAGAAATCGGCGCAATAGTTGGCCATGCCGCGAATGCAGGCGTCGCAATGCCCGCAGCCCCAGTTGGGCGCCACGCCCACGCGCGAGCCTTCCGGCAAATTCGGCGCGCGGCTTTTCTCGATGACTCCGGCAAACTCGTGCCCCAGCACAACGCGCTGGCCGTCCGTGAGTTTGCGGTGCCCGGCTCGCAGGATCTTCATGTCCGTGCCGCAGATCGATGTGGCCTCGACGCGCAACAGCGCCTCGCCCTCGGAGATTTCGGGCACGGGAACGTCCATCACGCGAAACGCGCCTCCCTGGGTGTATGTTGCGGCGATCATAGTTTGACGGGTTTCCCGGTTCGGATGGATTCATTGCCGGCGTTCACGACTTGCACGGCGCGTTTGCCGTCCAGTCCCGTGACGCGCGGCGAAAGATTTTCCCGGATGCAGCGGACGAACTCCTCGTCCTCCGACCGGTAGGCGTCGGCGAAGAGATCGCGCCAGCTTTTGATGACGGGGCTGCAAAGACCCTCCTCGGTGCAGGAAGTGACCGCACGGGCTTGCAGCGAACCGGCGAAAAGAATCCCCTTCGTGCCGAGCGCTTCGCAACGCGCGTCGTAACCGTAGCGCACGCCCTGCGCTCCGCTGATCATGCCTTGCATCCCGTTCGCGAAACGCGCCACGAGCGAGACGTTGTCGTAAAAATCCGGGAAAGTTTCCCGGGCCTGCGGACTGCGGAAATTGCCGCCGATGGCATAAATCTCGGTGATCTCGCTGCCGGTCAGCCAGCGCACGGTGTCGATGTCGTGGCTGTTGACCTCGGCCAGCGGCCCGTTGCTTGCGCGCAGATCATACATCCACGGTTGCGGGACGCTGGGGCCGTAGGTGAGCGAACGCACCATCACGACGTCGCCGATTTCTCCGGCCTCGATGCGTTGCTTGAGTTCGTAAAATGCCGGGTCGAAGCGGCGCATGAATCCGATCTGAAGTTTCACGCCCGCGCGTTCCGCCGCCTCGATCATGTCGTCGCACTCGGGCACCGTCATGGCCATCGGCTTCTCGCAAAGGATGTGCTTGCCCGCGGCGGCTGCGGCCAGGGCAATTTCGCGGTGCAATTTCGTGGGCGTCACGATGGTCACCGCATCCACGCCGGGATCTTCGAGCAACTCGCGATGATCCCCAACCTCCCGCGTCACGCCCAGCTCCGCCGCCGCCGCCTGTCGGGTGGCCGGATCGGGATCGGAGATCGCGGCCACATGCGCACCGGGCACGCGAAAGGCGAAGTTTCTGCCATGAATCATTCCGGCCCTTCCGGCTCCGATCAGTCCGATGCCTATGCTCATATTTTTGTCGGGAGGGATGCGCCATCCAGCTCCTTCAGGAGATTTTCCACGGCGACGTTCATCGCCCGGTCGATGCTTTCCGGCGTGTAGCCGCCGATGTGGGGAGTCGCGATCACGCGGGGATGTCCGGTCAGACGGCGGTCGTCGGGAGGTTCCTGTTCGAAGGCGTCGAGCGCGAGTCCCGCGACATGTCCGCTCTCCAATGCCTCCAGCATCGCGTCCGCATCGATCAATCCGCCCCGCGCGGTATTGATGACTAGAATCCCATTTTTCAGCCCGGCCAATGCGGCGCGGTCGAGAGCCGGCCGCCCATCGGCGCCCGGAGGGCAATGCAGGCTCAATACGTCGCTTTGCGCATAAACTTCCTTCCGATCCGCATACGAAAATCCGGGAGGCGCGTCCTGCCAGTTGGCCACGGGATCGCTGGCCAGCACGCGCATGCCCAATGCGAGAGCAAACCCGGTCACCAATCGCCCCACCCGCCCGCAGCCGAGCAGGCCGAGCGTTTTGCCTTCCAATTCGAACCCCGGGCAGCGCTCCCAGCCGCCCGCCTTGATGGCGCGGTCTGTCGCGGAGAGGGATCGGGCGAGCGCGAGGATCATCGCCACGGTCAATTCCGCAACGCCGCGCGCATTGGCCCCCTCGGCACGCAGCACGCGGATGCCGAGCCGCTCCGCCGCCGCCAGATCCACCGCGTCGGTTCCCGTGCCGTTGCGGCTGATGACTTTCAATTCGCGGGCCGCTTCCAACGCGCGGGCGGAAATCGTTTCGACGCCCGCGAGGTAGCCGGCGCAGCCCGGCAGGAGATCGAGTAATTCGTCTTCGTTCGGAAGTTGCCCCGGGCGACAAAAGACGACCTCGCAGCGGGCATCGCGCAGCTTTTCCAGCGAGGGATGACCGCTCCGCGTGACCGATCTCGGCGTGACCAGAATTTTCCTCATTCGATCACTTCCCGCCCGTCACGCTGGAAAATCCTTTTTGGAAAACCCTCGCGTTCGATGTCGCCGTAGTTGTGTCCCGCATCGCCGGGCCAGACGCAAAACATGGTGAGCGGCTCTCCGCCGGTATTGACCGAGCGGTGACCCCAATAGGGCGGCACATAGACGAGGCTCCCGCGGGTCATGCGCTGGGCGTCGAACTTCCCATCGGATGTCTTCATCACCATGTAGCCCTGGCCTTGCAGGCAGAAGTAGATTTCACCGGTGTTGACCCGGGTGTGGTAGTGCCCCTTGGTCATGAAATATTCCTCTCCCACCACGCCGGGCTGGAGTTTGCTGATGCAGAAGAGCAGATGCCCGTATTCCTCCGGGAGGTGTTTTTCGAATGTCTCGTAGTGCAGCGGATCGCCGCCTCCCCCGATGAGGCGGTCCAGGGCTTCCTGATCCTTGTAGTAGCCGCGCATCACCGAAGCCAGCCGGACATTGTGCGCATCCGGCTCGCGCATGGCGAGCTCCACAAAGTCGATTTGCACGGTGAACGGATTGATGAGGGTGGTGGTCGGCATAAAGTCAGAGAGCCTCCGCGGTGAGGGAGAAAATCGGCGCGATGGTCTCGATGTCGGCCAGTTGAGCGCCAGTCATCAACAGGTAATGGTGCGACGCCAGCTTGCTCATCAGGCGATGGCCATTCGGAATATGAATGACGCCGCCGTTGAGGCAGTCCGATCCTGGATACTGTGCATAGCCTTCGAGCTCGCCTTCCGCGACCGTCATCCGGTCGAAGGTGGGATGCATCTTGGCCAGCGTGATTTTTCCTTCGGGCAG
Source organism: Terrimicrobiaceae bacterium (assembly GCA_028713285.1). Lineage (GTDB taxonomy): Bacteria > Verrucomicrobiota > Verrucomicrobiia > Chthoniobacterales > JAATET01 > JAATET01. The sequence goes on along the minus strand of JAQTOP010000016.1, from coordinate 35,889 downwards.
CCGGGCGTCGATCGCGCTCGCATTCTCATCGACGATGGCGAGCACCTTCTTCCTGAGCTTCCACTCGGTGGCGAATGCCTGGGGAATCACGCCCATGTAGCCGCAGTGGGCGACGAGAATGTAATCCCGCGGATCGCCCTTCACATTTTCCGGAAAGTGGGAGATCCGCTCATGCTTCAGCGCAGCGTCGCCCAGCAGGAAGGGGTAGAGATTGGTCATGATGATCGGCGCGCCCAGCGAGCGGTGGAGGATGAATTTGGTCAGCATCGAGACCGTGTCGCCCTCGCAACCCCAGATCATCGCGTCCTCCATATAAAGCCGGTTCCACGCGAAGCAGGGCGTGGTGTTGGAGAAGTGCGATTCATTCAGGCAGTTCATGCCCACGGCCCGGATGGTCGGATCGGCGTCCAGATCGCGACGAACAGCGAGATACAGCTTGGTGGCGTTGTTCAGCGCGACGTCGGAAAGGCCCTCGGTGGGGACATTCCATCTGCGGTTGCTGGCCACGGCTTCCTCGTCGGAGATGGATTTCGCTCGGGCGCCGAGTTCCCGGAAGCTGCGCTTCTCGATGGTGATGCCGAACTTCTCCGCCATGCGCTGCGTGCACTCGCTTTCCCACCAGTAAAAGCGCTTGAAAATCGGCGCCTGCTGCCCCTCGCCGGGGCTGTCCTGATAGACGAGAAACTTCGTCTCGCGAAGCTCGCGCCGCACCCGAAGCGCCGCGACGATTTTCCGGGTTTGCTCCAGGCTGTAGGGCGCCAGGGTGGCCACCCCCTCCCCGCGAAGATATTCGATGAGCTCCCAGTCCCACATCGAGATCGTGCCGACATCGGAGGTGACAATGAGAATCGGCCGCCCGATCTTCTGGAAATCCTCCAGCCGGCGATAACCCTCGCCAAGGAGCTGCGGAAAAATCACCGCATCACATTCGGGCAAATCCGAGCCGAGCGCCGCCGGCGGCAGGAAGTCCGCGTCGGCGCCAAGAAGCTCCCGCAAAATTTCCATCTGCCGGTCGAAGCCCTCGTCCCGGCCGGGGTCAAAATAGATGGGGAGCAGCGCGGGTTTCATGGAAGGGACAACCTGGCGGCCCCGGGCCCAAAGCGCATTGATTGATCGCGCAATAAAATGATACATTTGCGCCCGGACTGCGGAGGCCGTCCTCCAGGAGATTTCTGCGAAGGACTCGAGTTTCCAGCCATTACGGCTTGCCGCCAATCAGCGCCAGAATGGAATCCGCCGTCTTTTCGGCTTCGTCGAACCTTTTGGCTTTCAGCTTTGCATCCATTTCCTGCATGAGCGCGGCGGCCTTCTCCCTGTTGTCGGCGTTGGAATTCCGGATCCATGCGGGGAATGCCTTCTGGATGCGATGAATCTTGGGCGGCAGGCGTTCCATGAGGCTGGAGGTCGCCGCGGCTTCGGTCAGCGGCACGCCCTTTAGAAATTTGCGATACGCCCGCAGGGCCTCCTCCCCCTCGGTGACGACGCGGAAATCCATGTTCTTCATGGCTTCTCCTCCGACTCCCCAGGCGAACACATTGACCAGGGTCGCGCCGTGGTTGAACATCTTCGCCAGGTAGGTTTCCATGGTCATGCCCGATTGTCCGGGTCCGCTCATGGGCTGCATGTTCGTTCCCTCGCTGGATGCCCAGCCCGCCTGCTTGTGCCTGGTCAGCTCCTCGTAGATGTCGTCGAACAGACCCGGCTGCGGATAGGTCGAGAACCCAGGTCGATGGCATTTCCCGAAGGCCACGGAAGGCGGCGCGAAGTGATTGTGCTGGGAATACGTGACCTCCCCTTTGCGCTGCATATAGGTGACCTCCTCATCGGGACCGGGCTTGAAAGCTCGGCGCGAAAGGAACGCGGTGTGGGAATAGATTTTTTGCGGGGAGACACCCGCCTCGGCGAGTCCCTTTGTCCATAGATCGATGAATTCCTGGACGACATTCTCCTGCTCGCGGTCCATGTCCTGCGGCGGGCGCTGGCGGCTGAAGCCCCGGTTAAGCAGCGCGCGATATCCGAGATACCTGCCCGTCTTGAAATCCTGCCCGATCATGGTCTCCCATCCGGCGATGACGCCCGCGAACAGCTCCGGCCTTTTGAGCCGCTGCAGCCGGTTCACGCCCGCCTGAATGGCCTGCCCAAAAAGCGCGGATCGCCGCCGCACCTCCCGCTGGACCGCCTTGCTGTTGAAGCACATCTGCGGCGGGGCCTCCGTGGGCTCGCGTCCCCAGTCCAGGCGCCGGCCCGTGCATGACGTCCCTTCCCAATCCATGGCCTCCACGTTGTTCGGATCGCTCCACAGATCCCTGCGCGCGGCCCAGAATATGGAATCGTCGATGTGGAAGCCGACGGCCACATCGGTTTCGAGAGCCAGATCGAATGCACGTTCAATATACTTGGTGATCCCGGCGTCGCTCTGTTCGAAACAGAGCGGTCCCAGCATGACGGCGAGCCGGGTTTGCGGGTCGCCTGTCGCGCCGATCCGCTGCTTGATGTCCTCAACGCAGGCGCGAAGCTCCGCATTGCCCGGCGTGAGCGGCGCCCTGCTCCCGCTGCTCATCAGAGCGGCGACTTTCGGATCGGGACTGTAGTAGGTGAAGATCTGGAAAGCCAGATACCGGGTCTCCCGCGCAGCCCCGGCGTTCACGTTACCGAGACAGAAGAAGCCGAGAAGGGAAGTGAGGAGAATTTTTGCTCTCACCGCGTGCCCGGCAGGTTCTCAATTCGCATCCTGCCTGAGTTGATCGAGGACACGATCCAGCTCCGCCTCCGCTTCGAGGGGTTTGCCCGCTTCGATCAAGGGTTTGAACTTTTCGTCCATCGCCTTGGCGATTGGCGACGGATCGCGTCCGCTGGCCGCCCATTTTTGCGCTCCCTCCTTCACGCGTTCGACCTTTTCCGAGAGGCGTTTGCGGATGTCCTCCTCGAGCGGCGCGACGCCCTCCTTCACGAGCTCGTGCAGCTTCGCCTGCTGCCCGGCGGTGAGCAGGTTCTTGATCCCCGCCACCAACCCCAGGTGGAGATGCTTCAGCTCGCGCTCGACATCCAGGACCTTGTCGAGCTGCGCGCCGAGCGCTGTTTCATCCACGTGCTCCGGTTTCGCCAGTGCTGCGAGGGCGGCGGTTTCGCGGTCCAGACTCGTCCGCAATTCATCGGAGCGCGCCTGCGCCTCCTCCACACGAGCGCGCAAGGCTTTCTGCTGTTCCTGAGTCAAGGCAATGCGGTCGCGGGCGAGGAAAATCAGTTCCGGTGGAAAGAATGCTCCGGCGAACGGATCGGCAGGCTTGCCGGATTCGTCCGCCGCGAACAGCGGACACAGCGAGGTGAGGAGGACGATGACGGCGATGCGTTTCATGGTGCGTAGGGATGTGAGGCTGGGTTGCATTGGCGAAGGGATCATTCGGGAAAGCGGCGTTCATCGAGCAGCGAGGCTGTCGGCGAAATCCATCCGGGGAGCGTTGAAGTCGGACGCACGGACAGTCGCGCGACGGCGATTTGGGCCGAAGAAAAAGCGACGTCCGGCCGCGCCGGGGACGAATCGCGAAATCCGGGAAGGACCACAGAAATAATCAGCGCCACACAGGCTGCTGCCGCAGCGAGCCAACGCCAGGAGGGCGCGGGCAGTCGCGTGCGTGTCGCGATCCGGCCGGTCCCGTTGTCAGCGATCTCCGCCGCCGCGGACAGCGCCACATCGAGGTTCATGTAATCGAGATACAACGCGCGCAGTTCCGCGTCCTCGTTCAGCGCTTCGCACAGAGCGGCGGCTTCCTCCGCGCTCGCCCGCCCGTTCATATGCCGCTGAATCTGCTCGTGCCATTGGTCGTGGTTCATGCGAGTTCCTCCCGCGCGACGGCGCGCCGCACACACTCGAGCAGCGTCCGCCGGATGCGATGCAGCATTTTGTAAAGCGACATCGCCGTCTGTCCGCGCCGCGCGGCGAGTTCATCCATGCGCGTGCCCTTGCTGTAGGCCGCGAGGACCAGCGCGCGCTGTTGCTTCGGCAGCTTTTGCAAACACCCCTCCAACGCTTCACGCTGGACCTCGTGCCGCGTCCCGGCTGCGGATGCGTCGTCGGCAAGCCGGTTCACAAGTTCATTGTCGAACACATGCCGGTCCCGTGCCTTGTCCCGCAGGAAAGTCAGGACTTCGAAGCGGACCACGCCGAAAGCCCACTTTCGGAAATCCCGCGCGGAATCGAACTCCCCGAACTTTTGCCACAGCACCACCGCCACATCCTGCATGACTTCCGAAGCGTCCCCATGCGAAGGCAGCAGCGAGCGAGCGAACGTGCGCAAGGCTGGTCCATGCTCCGCGAAGAGGCGGAGAAACTGGTCGTGATGCGGGTCGTTCAAGTCGGACATACAGGCGGGTCAGTGATTGTCTCCAAAACGACGATCCACTTGCCGACAAATCTTTCGGAAGGCCGGCCGGGCCGCCGCGGACCGCATCGACGTTATGCCTTGAAGCGTGTTTTGCGACGGAACGCCCCGGGCGTCATTCCCGATCTTTTACGAAAAAAGCGAATCAGATATTCCTGATATTGAAATCCGGTCAACTCGGCGATCCGCGGAAGCGTGTAGTCCGTCTCGAGCAGGAGTTGCTTCATCCGCCGAAAACGTCCCAGATGGATTTCCTCGAGCGGAGAACGTCCGAGCTTTTCCGCGAATTTTTTTTCGAGCGCCCGCCGGGACAGGCCGGACGCGCGCGCGACGTCTTCCACCCCCGCTATTTTGCAGGCATTTTCCCTCACGAATCGTATGGCCTTTCCCAAATTTTCGTCATTCACCGCGACGCTATCGGACGATTGCCGGACCACCACCTCCCCGGGTTCCGTGAAATGGTTTTTTGGCGCCACTTTTTTCCCCCGCATCATGCGATCCAGGAGTTCGGCGGCGCGGAATCCAACCGACTGGACATGTTGATCCAGGCTGGAAAGCGGCACCGCAGCGATTTCGCAAAGCACCGGATCGTTATCGACGCTGACCACGGCGACATCATCGGGCACGCGCGTCCCGGCGCGGCGGCAGGCGTCGAGCAGTTGGATGCCCTGGGTGTCGTGGTTGACCATGATGCCGATCGGCTTCGGCAGCATGCGCACCCACGCGGCAAGCTGTTCCTCCTCCTCCTCCCATCCCAAACCGGGCTTCACGAGATTGGGACGGATGCTGATATTGGAAGGGCTCCGTTCTTCGACCAGACGGACAAATGCCTCGTGCCGCAGCCGTTCCCAGCCTTTGTTTCCATCGACGCCGATGTAGCCGAAGTTCTGAAATCCCCTCTCGCGAAAATGCGCGACAATCCGGGAAACGATTTTTTCCTGATCCGGAAAAATGGTGGGGAAATCCGGTTTGTCCAGGAGATGGCGCAGGCTCACCACGGGAATCCCGCGCCTTTTTGCGGCACGGCACCAGGCGAGATCGAGACTCCGGGTGATAATTCCGTTCCCGCGCCATTTTGCCAGCCACGGAGGATCGGGGTCGTCCTGCCCGCGCTCCGAGGCATAGATGGACCACGGACCATGCAGCCGGACATAGCTGCTGATCCCGCGCAGGATTTCGCGCCCATACATCTTCGACGTCTCGATGATGAGGGCCACATGGGGCGGCTTGGGGGGCTTGCGTGGCATGGTTTGCGAAGGACGTATTCGTATTACAAGATTGACTGAAGCGGCAATGCTCGACGGCATAGCACCTTCGACGAAGGGCGCCTCGCTCGAATGCCGGCGTCTATTCGGAAACCGTCGTAGATTTCATCTTCGGAACTATTCGCAAGATGTGCTTCCCCCCCATGGCTTGCTGTAGTTCGTCACCGCTCCGTTTCAAGCTCCCTTCTGCCCTTCCTCGTCTTCTCATTTCGGGATGGCGGCTAATGGCGTTCTTGTCCAAAACGCTCCCGGCACCGTGCTGTCGCACGAGGTCGCGTTTACGGCGAGTAATCTGCCAAGGCACATTTTATTGCTTGCGCAAAGTAAAAATGTTTGAAATATACCCGACCTTGAACGGAAGACTATAGTTTATCTTCGTTCGTCGGATCTTCCCCCAAAATCCGCCCCCTAGGAAAAGAAGCCGCGCTTAAACCCGCAATTTAAACCGCCAATGGACCCGATCTGACCACCAGATAGCGTTTGCTGGCATCTCCTCCCCCCCCCAATGAAAAAACTCCCCCTTGGGATCAGGAATCTGATCCTCTCAGCAGCAGTCATCTTCACGATGGCTGAATCCGTTCAGGCAATCGATATTCCCGTTCTCACCTGGACTCCCCGATCAGACTGGATCGACGTGACATCCAGTCCATACCTGGCCGACAAGACCGGCGCAACCGACTCCACCACCGCCATCAACAACGCGCTGCGTGACGCCGCGGCCAGCCCGGATACCGGCACAACGGCAAAGAAAACCGTTTATTTTCCCGCCGGCACCTACAAAATCAGCTCGACCCTGACGTGGAACACCACCGGAGGAGTTGACACTCCCAGTGCCCGTGCCGGCCTGGCGATAATCGGCTGCGGAAAGTCCACCATTATTAAATGGTATGGGTTATCCGGCCAAACCATGTTCTCCTCAAACTCGGCCAGTCGGAGCCGCTACATTGGCATCACTTGGGATGGACGCAATATCGCAGGTACTGGGTTCTATCACAATTCAACCGAAAACTTTGAGACCCGCATTTGGCACACAAATGAAGCGTTCAAGAACTTTACGGGCTATGGCCTCCGCAGCAGGGGGCAGGACGTCGCCCCTACCCAGGCCGCAGCCCATGTCTTTGTTAGGAACTGTTACTTCTCCAACATTTCCGGCAAGGGTCTGACGCTGGGCGAGTTGGGGTTCAATGACTACAACTGGATCATTGATGGCTGCCAGTTTGAGGACTGCAACACCGGGATTTTCACCAAAAATGGGAAAGCCTCCGTCATGAACAACCACTTTGAAAATTCCACAGTCTCGGACATCGATTTGACCGCTGGCGGAGGCTGTCTGAAAGTGCGCCACAATACGTCTCATGGGTCCAGGAAGTTCTTCCAATCGGCAAAATCGGGCTCCCTTCAGAGCCAGGTCATCCAGGATTGTTTGATCGACAGCTGGACCAACACCGACGGCTCCGGCGCCATCACCTTTGGGGCCCGTGGCAGCCACTTGATCACAGATTGCGTTTTCACCCATGCGCCCGCCGCCAGTCCTCCGGTCGTTCTGGACCATCAAAACGGCCCCGACAATGCGACCAAGCTTCTCTACTCCAATAACTATTGCTCCACCATTTCCCTGGCGAACCTCTACCAAAAGGACGATCCGGCCGACGTGTTGCAATATATCCCCTCCGGAGCCATTGGCAGCCAGCTAACTTCGGCCTCCACGACGTTCCTTTCGGGTAACTGGCCCGCTGACGCAATCAATATTATCGATGTAACGAAGGCGCCCTACTTGGCCGACAATACCGGCGGAACCGACGTGACCGATAAAATCCAACAGGCGATTACCTACGCCATGAACTTGAACAACGGATCGATCGTTTATCTGCCAGTCGGGCGCTACAAGATTCTCACGACGCTGGCCGTCACCGGGGGCAATTACAGCATCCAGGGTTCCGGCCTGCTCAGCAAACTTCTTTGGTATGGCCCGGAGGGTGGCACGATGATGACGGTGGCCACCCCTCAGAATATCACGCTGACCCAGTTTACCTTCGGAATTCCAGATGCTCCACCGGGTCAGGCCAGCACGACGACCTCGGCGCTTGTGACCTCGACGGGCGCCTGCAAGCTGGTGATTGATGGCGTCTACACCCTGCACCATTCAACCGGCAATCCGGGAAACCATACCGTGTGCTACGAAGCGCCGGGCACGGTGCTTAAAGATTTGCCTGCGGGAGCCAATGTTCTGATCAGGGAAACCATTGGCCCTCTCACTGTGGACGACTGTGGACGCGCGAATATTTTTCAAACATTCAGGATTGACGGCCGCACCATTGTCAAAGGGTCGGACTATGCCAAGACCGGATACTTCTATGCTTTGATGGACAACAGTTCGGGCGTGGGCATGCTGGTCAATGGATACCGGTGTCCCTGGGCTATCGATGTCATGGACAACCAAAGCCTGACGCTTGTTAACCATTATGGCGAAGCCGAAGTCGGTGATGTTCATTTATCCCGGGGTGCCGGGACCACGGCGGGCGTCGTTGCGATTGGCGGATTCAAGGCGGGCACGCAGCCAATTTCCGAAAATGACCCCACACCCGTCAGTCTGAATATGGTAAATATCGAAAACTACCAGGGTGCGTTCCTGTATGCCGACAACTGGTTCAACTCCGGAGGCGCTGCTTACAGCCTGACTTTTACGCACACCGGAACCAACGCCGTTGATCTGATCTATCTGGGCAACAACTTCGGAGACACTCCCGGTCCGACATTCACCAACGGAACGGGGGCGACGTTTATCCGGCTGGCGAATACGAAGACAGGCACGGGTACCGCAGCCTTCCTCGGTGATAACACGCCGGCCGGCTCCAGCATCAAGATCGCCGCCAGCCTGGACGAATTTCGCAAGGTCGCGGCAGTTTATCTCCGCGATACCTATCGCATCTTCAATCCCGTGCTGAACACCAGTGCGGAATTGGACGCCAAGAATGACAATCCAACCACGGTGTTGGGCTTTATGCCGGCGAGTTGGACGATTACTGGTGACCAAACCGGCGCGGGCAGCACCGTCAGGCAAGTCACCACGGTCGCCGGAGCTTCACCATTTGGGCCCGGCTCTCAAAGCATGCGGTTTATTGACAATACGCCTTCCACAAGCGGCGGCGTGCGTCTGCAGTGTGCCCAGAGTTTTGCCGCCGCCTTGGGCAACGACCAGGGAGCCGCCTTCTGGTTCGACTTCTGCCTGAATTCCGGCGGAACCGCAAACAACTTCTGGATTCGGGCTTTTGCCAAGGATCCCTCAGGCGTCGATATCACCGGCTGCTACCTCCGTCTGCAGGGTGCCGGTGGAACCGTTCTTTACGATGCCAAGAAGAGTTTGAACATAGGCAGTCCCTTGGCCGTCGGGACCTGGTATCGTGCCAGGGTCGTCATGCCGGCGCCGGGTTCGGCGGGCACCGCGGATGCCACCCTGTATCTGACGCCGTGGGCGGGCTCTGGTCCGGGCGCCACGACCTCTTATCAGATTGGCAGCTTTGGTTCCTCAACGCCGACGGGAACCGGATTCTATCGCGTCGGAATCAATACTTCCACTTTCGGGCAGCCCAATGACGTCACTTTTGATAATATCATGCTCCAAACCGGGGAGAATTGAAGGCTGAAAAGCGCGCGCCGGAAATCAACATGTGATCGGCGAACAAAAGCGGCTGTCGCTCGTAGAGCCATCAGATACGCCGCCTTGGCCGAGGGACAATCCCTAAACCACGACGCATTTATGCAATAAAATTGCGCGAAATTACAATGCCGTCTGCGTCCCTTTATGTTAGGTATGGAAATGCGTTCCCCCTCTGACATCTTTCGTTTGCCCCACACCCGCCGGTTGAAGGCGAAGGCGCTCCAGTTCGCGCTTCACCCATGAAAATCGGAATCGACAGTTACTGTTACCATCGCTTTTTCGGCGAGGTGTATCCCATGCAAAAGCCAGCCGCCGTGGCCTACACGATGGAGTCGTTCCTGGATCGATCGAAGGAACTCGGATGCGACGGTGTTTCACTCGAGAGCTGCTTTTTTCCCGAGTTAGGAGCCGCTTATCTTTCGAAGCTCCGCTCGAAACTGGACGCTTTCGGCTTCGATCGCGTTTATGCGTGGGGCCATCCGGACGGCCTCGAAGCGGGCGGAAATGCCGCCGCCAAAGAGGAAATGATCCGGCACATCGAGCATGCCGCCGCCATTGGAGCGTCGGTGATGCGCGTGGTGGGGAGCAGCCTGATGTTTCGCTTCCAGCCGCACGAACCCCAACTGAAGATTCTTGCCGAGTGGTTTCGAGAGGCCGCCGGCGTGGCTGCGAAAAAGAACATCCGCCTCGCCGTGGAAAATCACATCGATTACAACGCAGACGAGATCAAGTGGCTCGTCGATGCGGTGGGCTCCGAGTATTTTGGCGTCAATCTCGACACTGCCAATTTCCTGCGGGTGTTGGACGACCCGGTCGAAGCCACCCGGAAACTTGCTCCTCACATCTTTGCCACCCATGTCAAGGACCTGCGTCCGGTCAAGGGCGTTGATGTTCGCGAATGGTATTATTTTTCCTCGGTGGCAGCCGGAACAGGCTTGATTCAAATTGAAGAGATCGCAGCGATCCTCAAGCAGGCCGGTTATCAGGGCTTCCTCGCATTCGAGACCGACATGCCGCACCCGGATTACGACGGGAACGAGGAAAGGATGATCGAGGAAAGTATTGGCTATCTCAAGGGAATCGCGGCCAGCCTCGGATAAAGACGGTGAATCGTCAATTCCGATGAACTGATGATCAAGCTGAGAGATGCCCATCATACCCTGGGCGGAAATTGCGTTTCGGCGTCAGAATGCGGGACTTCTTGAACTCAAAAGCGCATCAGTGAATAAAGGCACACCCCCAGCAAGGAAAGCTCCGACGCTCATTCTTCTCCCGTTTGCGGCGACCATCCTCGCGGCCGCAGCCATCGAACCGACTCCGCCCGCGGGGCCCCCCGGCACGAGGTCGGTGCTCGATCTCCCGTATGTCGAGAACGGTCACGAGCAGCAGAAGCTCAACCTGTTTCTGCCGGATGCGAAGTCGGACGCGCCATTGCCGGTGATCGTCGTAATCCACGGAGGTGGCTGGAATGCCGGCGGGCGCGGCGGGCCGAACGAAGGAGCGGGCATGCTTGCGCGCGGCTTTGCGGTCGCAAGCATCGGCTACCGGCTTAGCAGCGATGCCCCGTTTCCTGCGCAGATCGAAGATTGCAAGGCGGCCATCCGCTGGCTGCGGGCGCACGCGAAGGATTATCATCTCGATCCGGGAAGATTTGCCGCCGTGGGCGGTTCGGCCGGTGGGCATCTCGCGGCGCTGCTCGGCACGAGCGCTGGCGTCAAAGCGTTCGACGTCGGCGCGCACCTCGACCAGTCGAGCCGTGTGCAGGCGGTCGTGGATTACTGCGGACCTACGGACTTCGTGAAACGCATGGAGGCCGGTGATCGTAAGGAGCCGCCGCCGGCGCTGGTCAAACTTCTCGGCGGGCCGCTGACGGAAAAGCGGGCCCTTGCCGAGCAGGCCAGCCCCATCACGCACGTCAGCGGGGATGCGGCGCCATTTCTTATCGTTCACGGCGACTTGGACAACCTCGTACCGATCAGCCAGAGCGAACTGTTCTTCGATGCGCTCGAGAAAGCCGGGGTCAGCGTGCGGTTTCACACGGTGCATGGCGCAGGCCATCTCGATCTATTCCGAGGCGCGATCATTGAAATGCAGAACGCATTTCTCGAACGTACGTTGAAGGGTGTGCCCAGCCCGGAGGCGATTCGTACCGAAAGCACGTTTGCGAAGCCCTGAAGCTGGCATGGCCTCGGACCGGCGGGCCGGAGCTATGGGACGACAAGCTCGAACTTTGTCCATTCGGCAGGTTATCCCGCCTGCGATTTCCGTGATGCCCGCGGCAAATGGAGTGGCCAGCTTCCGCCGGACCGCGCTACGCTCGACCCCCTCAAAGGCACAGATCATGAACACGCGCAAATTTGGAAGACTGGGATGGGATGTTTCGGAGATTGGATTCGGCGCATGGGCGATTGGCGGCGGGTGGGGTCCCCAAAGCGAGGAGGACTCGATTCTTGCGCTGCATCGGGCGCTCGATCTGGGCTGCAACTTCATCGACACGGCCCAGGGCTACGGCGACGGAAAGAGCGAGCGAATCATCGCGAAGGTGCTTCGGGAGAGAAATGACGACCGGGTTTACGTTGCCACGAAAATCCCGCCGCGCTCGCCGGGCGCGTGGCCGCCCAGTCCCTACGACGCGATCGAAGACCGCTATCCGGAGGACTATTTGCGCGAACGGCTCGAGCGCAGCTTGCGCGACCTCGGCGCCGACTGCCTGGACCTGGTCCAGTTGCACACCTGGACCAGGGCGTGGAACGCGAACCCCACCGCACTCGAAACGCTGAAGAAATTCCAGAAGGAGGGAAAAATTCGCGGCATCGGCATCAGCACTCCCGAGCACGACCAGAACTCGCTCGTGGACTTGATGCGCAACGGATGGCTCGATTCCGTGCAGGTCATCTACAATATCTTCGAGCAGGAACCCGCAGCCGAGTTCCTGCCAGCGGCGCGGAAGCACGGCGTGGGGGTGATCGTTCGCGTGGCGCTCGATGAGAGTTCCCTGGGCGGGAAGCTCACGCCCGGGACGGAATTTCCCGACGGAGATTTCCGCCGGAATTACTTCGCCGGCGACCGGCTCGACCGCACCGTCGCCCGCGTGGAGAAAATCCGCGAAACGATCGGGACGGAGGAGAGGGATGTGCCCACAGCCGCGCTCAAGTTCGCCCTCAAGCCCGACGCTGTCTCGACGGTGATTCCCGGCATTCGCAACGTCCAGCAGGCCGAGCGAAATTGCGCCGTGAGCGATCAGCCGCGCATGAGCGACGACCTGGAAACCAGGCTGCGCGAACACCGCTGGCTGAAGAGCTTTTGGTATTCGGGGAAGTGAGCATTGCGATTGGAGAGCGAGCCGGCCAGCGCGCGACAGGATGCGGCTGCCGCATCGGCGCGGTCCGCAGGTCGATGGTCTGTTGCTGAAACTACTGCGAGAAGCGCATATTCCATTCGGTGCGCTTTGCATAACTTGCGCCCAGGCGTTGATTGCCGGCATGCATCCGGCTTCGCATGGGGCCCGGCCGCTGGCGGAATTCGAGGCCTTCTACGAGAATCGGGAGAGCGATGGCGCTTGGCGATGACGTTCGCCATGCGACGATGCAGGACTATTTGATCGAGAAGTTGAAGGCGGGGACGAACACGCGATAGAGAGAAACCGGCGGAACGCGGGTTACTGGGCCGTCCATCCGCCGTCAATCGTGAGGGTCTGGCCGGTGACATTGCGCGCGAGCGGGGTGATGAGATACGCGATGGCCGCGGCGATTTCCTCGAAGGTGATGAACGCCTTTTTCGGCATCGGCGCGAGCATCACGCGCTCGATGACTTCCTCCTCCGGGATGCCGCGCGTGCGGGCCTGCGCCTCGATTTGCGCGTCCACCAGCGGGGTGCGGACGTAGGACGGGCAGATCGTGTTGCTCGTGATGTCCGTGTTCGCCGTTTCCAGCGCCAGCACCTTGGAAAAACCGGACAGCGCGTGCTTCGCGGCGACGTAGGCGGATTTGTGAGGCGACGCAATGAGGCTGTGGATCGAGCCGATGTGGATGATGCGGCCGAAATTTCTCGCGCGCATCCCGGGCAGCACGGCGCGGCTCAAGAGAAACGTCCCCCTCAACAGCACGCCCATCAGCAAGTCCCACTTCTCCACGGAAAAATCCTCGACGCAGGCGACGTGCTGGAGGCCGGCGTTGTTCACCAGCACATCAATCGGCGCGCCGCCGAGATCGCTGACTAACTGCGCGACATTTTCCTCCGATGTCACGTCGAGCGCGTGGGCCTTCGCCTGGCCGCCTGCGGCTTCGATTTGCGTCGCGGTCTCCCGCGCCGCTTCGAGACGAAGATCGGTCGCGAGGATCGAATGCCCCTGCGCCGCGAGGCAAAGACCGACCCCGCGGCCCAGGCCGCTCCCGGCTCCGGTGATGAGGATGGTGCGTTTCATGCGTTGTTTTTTAAAAATTTCCGCTTCGCGCGTTCGCGGAGCGGCTTGTTCAGTTCCCGTTCAATGTCCTCGATGGCCGGCAGGGAGCCTTGCAGCTTCTTCGGCAGCGATTCCACGAGTCGCGTCTGCCACTCCGCGACACCGATGGGCTTCTTCACATCGCGCAGCGCATACTCCACCTTCAGCTTGTTCTTCGAGTCCTTGCACAGCAGCAGGCCGATGCTCGGCGCGTCATCCTTGTGCCGCATCTTGTCGTCCAGGGCTGAGAGATAGAAATTCATCTTTCCCGCAAACTCCGGTTCGAACGGCTTCATTTTCAAATCCACCACCATGAAGCAGCGCAGCCGCAGATGATAGAAAAGCAGGTCGAGGTAAAAATCCTCGCCGCCCACCTCCACATGCACCTGCCGCCCGACGAACGCGAAACCCGCGCCCATTTCCAGCAGCAGCTTTTGCACATGCTCCACCAGCCCGCGCTCCAGGTCGCGCTCATGCGCCGCCTCGCCGAGCGTGAGAAAGTCGAACGTGTAGGGATCCTTCAAAACCTCCCGCGCCATGTCCGACTGCGCCGGCGGCAGCGTGCGCCCGAAGTTCGTGATGGCCTTCCCGCTGCGCTCGTGCAGCCGCGATTCGATCTGCACCGTCAGCACCGCGCGGCTCCACCCGTGTTCCACCGCCTTGCGCGCATACCACAGGCGCGTGGCGGGGTCTTTGAGCTTGTGCAACAGGATGAGATTCGCGCTCCACGGGAGCAGCGACAGCGGTTCGGGTGGCGCGCCCTCAAATTGTGTCACGGGCTGTGATACTAATTGCGCAACGGACTGTTGCACTTTTGCCTTCCGCAATTGCGCCACAGGCTGAGGCGCAATTTGTCCAGCAGCCTGCTGGAAACTCGTTCCGGCCAATTGTGCAACGGGCTGTTGCACAATTTCGATTGCCTCCCATGCGTCGGCGAAGGCGCGCATGTATTTGAGATTCCGCACGGAAAACCCATCAATCTCGGGAAACTCTGCCGACAAATCCGTGGCCAACTGCTCAATCACCTTCGCACCCCAGCCCTCCGCCTTCTGCGCACGCAAAATCTCCCGCCCGATGTGCCAGTAGAGCAGAATCAACTCGCGATTCACCGCCACCGCCGCCTTCACCTGCGACGCACGCACACGGGCTTTCAGATCCGCGAGCAATGGCGCGTAGGTGGATGGCAACAGCGATGTCTTGATTTGGGAAGCGGGTTTACTCATGGCTTGGCTTTTCCGCTTGATGTTCAGCCTTCAAGGTCTCCAACGCCCCAACGAGCAACTGTTTGATTTCCTCTACCCAAGCCTGCGCCCAACGGTCGCTGATGGACTGCGGCACGGGCACTTGATGAACAAAAAGCTCATGGACGCGCTGCTTCCGCGTAAATGTGCTGCCAGTGCCAGAAAGCTCATATGCGCTTTGCCATCTCAACTGCGGAATTTTCCACAGGCGCGACTTGCTCAACTCCGTGAGCGCATCATTCACTAGCCGCTTTAGGCGGTCGATGATGGCGGCTTTCTCAGCATCACTGATTTTCTTTTTCTCCGGCACCCAGTTCAAAGGTGACTCCAAGAACCGAGTCAGGACGTTTCTAGTGATCCTGATAAGAGTATCAATCGGTCTAAGTTTGTAATCATAAAACCATCCCTCCGCGTGTCTCCGCGCCATAGCTTTGATACTCTGCCACTTGGCGGGAGTGATGCCTTCGACTCGCTTGTAGCCAAGCAACGCTTCCCAAACTTCTTGAAAAGCAACGCTGACCTCACGAACGGCCAGACCCAGGCTTTCAAAACTGTATTCCGGCACGCTCGGTTGGAGCTTTTGTGGGTTTGCTTGCGCGACGAGGTGTTCCGTAATCCGCCACATGTCTTTGCCCAGCGATTCTTCAAATCCCGCCTTGTCCTCGTCGCCCCAGCTTTCGGGATACTTTTTTGGGTCGAGATAGCCCAAGTAGAAGGTGCTGCTCTCAAGGTGCGCCGCAAGTTGTCGCGCAGCATCCCGGCTCACATTTCGGCTCACTTCGTTGTCGATGAGGCTACGGAGTCCGCTGAACGCCTTGGCCTTTCTGTCCTCTGCCGTGGGAATGTCGTCACCGACGACCACGTCCATTTTTGAAAGAACAACCGTAAGGTTCGCCGCGTAGCCTGCGCCGGCAATTGCTTCCATGATCTTCCGGGCCGATTGACTCTTGAGCGAATCATTGCCGGATTCCACGAAAAGAATGTTCTGCACCTGCCCGAACATGGATGTCGTTTCGCTGGAGAGTTCGGTCGCGGGTTTTTCGTGGTCGAGTCCTTGTGTGTCCACAAAGACATGGGAGTAGGATTCCCCGGAAGGAACCCATTCGGGACGAAACGGGCCGCTGACCCGGATGCCGGTGACGAGAGGAGTCAGCAACTTGCCCCATTCTTCTTTGACGTTGGAGCAAAACCAGCGCACTGCCGCCAGAAAGGAATCCCGCTCGCTTGCAGCCACGGAATACGACCATGCGTCGGGCCACCCCGTCGAAGATTTGCTGAATTTGCCTGCGGGCAGGGCAGAGAATCGCTCCGCAATCTCGTCCATGATTTCGTTCACAAGATCCAAGAAATCGTCGGACTGCTCGCCAGCTTGCTGCATCTCGTCGAGCGCGTAGCTGCGTTCCTCGTCCTTGAGTGTTTCCAAGGCACCGAGCACGGGTTCAACTTCCTTGCGCGCGGCGTCGGCGATTCTCCGTATCGCAGTGAGTGTTGCTTTGAGAAATCTCGAGGATTCCGGCGATTTGCTTTCGGCTTTGCCTTTCACGGGTGCATCGAAAGAAGAGCTTCCGCCTGCCTTCGGTTTGGGAGTTTGCCAGTCGCCGAGTGCATATTTGAGGCGGAACCTTTGGTCGCTGTCATCGAGCAAATCCTTCATCACAACGCTGTCAGGTTCCCCCTCGATGGCTTTCAACACTGCGTTGGAGACTGATTCGATTACCTCCTGTTGCGTCTGATGGCGGGTCAGAAAAGTCACCGCTGCCACGAAATCCTTGCGGCCTGTGATGATTTCGATTTCGCAGGTGGTCGTTCGATTCGTCGAAGTCGCCGGAAAGCGATCGTGTTCGGCGTCGCAACCAATCAACCTGCGTAACAGAGTCGTTTTTCCCACTCCCGAATTGCCGAGTATCAGAGTTCGCACGGAATTCTGCGGCTCAATAGGTGGCAACGGATGCAGGCGTTCCCTCGCTGCGCGATGGCTCGTGGCCGATGGGTCAATGTCGCCGTAAAAAATCTCTACGATTGCTGGATACGCAGCGAATTCGCGCGCTGCCTCGGCTCGGCTTCCCACTGAACGCAGGTCTTCCCGTGCCAGCAGGAGATTCATCTGTTCCTCCAACTTGAGGGCAGTCGCCTCGTCTGATGTTCCAAGACCTTTGCAGACCTTTTTGCCAGCTCTCAGCGGATGCCGGAAGCTAATGACAAAGCCGTTGCGGCCAGGATTTCGTTTCGCTTTTGCTGTGTAGTTCGTTTTCATTGTTCGGTATTCCGCAGCATACCGAACACGCCGTCAAGTGATAGTTTGGAATATCTTGAGATACCGTAACAATTCACTTTGAGATGAGCTTGAACGACTGGAAATGACAGCAGTAATTTCAATAGGATGAGACATACAGAGAGCGCAACTCACGTCGCATGACTTTATTGGACGCCGTGCGCGGCAGCGCGGCGATGAGCACGAGGTCGTGGATTTTGAAGAGCGGGTTGAGGTCGCGCTTGATTGCGTTTTGCATCGCGACGGCGAGTTCGTCTTTCGACGCGGCGTGCGAACCGGAGCGCACGGCGTAAATCACCAACTGGCTCGGGCCGCCGTCCGGCGCCACCGCGACGGCGGCGGTTTCCGCGACGCCCTCGACCGATTGGAGCGCGCGCTCGATTTCGGCGGAGCTGACTTTGATTCCGCCGAGGTTCATCGTGTCGTCTGCGCGGCCCAAGGCGCGCCAGCGGCCGCCGGGAAGCGCCTCGATCTGGTCGCCGTGGCGCCGCAGGATTTCGCCTCCAGGGCCCCGCGGCGCGTCCGCAAAATATGCCTCGTGATGGTCCTTGTTCAGCAGGGTCGTGGACAGACCGATGGATGGCGACACGAGAAAGACCTCTCCAGTTTCCGCCGGTTCGCCCGCGCTGTCGAGAATCACAAAGTCCAGCCCGAGCGCGGGGGTGTTGAACTCGCCCGCCACGCAGGGACACGCGACGGTTCCGGTGAGGTAGGCGCCGCCAATCTCAGTGCCGCCGCAGTATTCGATGACGGGCCGGCCTCCCGCCTGCTCCATGAGCCAGCGCATGTCCTGGGCGTCGGAACATTCTCCCGTCGAGCTGAACGCCTGGATCGCGCTCCAATCCAGCCCCTCCGTCGCCTCCGCCGCGCGCCAGGCTTTTACCAGGCTCGGCACCGCGCCCAGCATCGTCGCGTGCGAATCCTGCACGAACCGGCAAAACTCGCGCCCGGTCGGCGCGCCATAATAAAGGCCCATCGCAGCGCGATTCATCAGGCTCGCGAAGATGAGCCACGGGCCCATCATCCAGCCGATGTTGGTCGGCCAGACGAGCACGTCGCCGGGATGGACGTTCTGGTGGAAATGCGCGTCGGCAGCACATTTGATCGGTGTGGTTTGGGTCCAGGGAATGACCTTCGGCTCGCCGGTGGTTCCCGAGGAAAAGAGGATGTTCACCGGATCGGACGGGTCGCGCGCGACCACGGACGCCGCTGCCTCAACCGCCAGGAAATCGCGCCACGCGCAATCGCCTTCGCGCAAAATCGTGGCGCCGTCCTCCACGAGCACGATCGCCGGAGGAGCGCCGGCCTCCTTCACTCCGGCATAGAGCGGATGCGCCTTTCCGCCGCGCCGAAAAACGTCCTGCGTGAAGATGCCGACAGCATTTGCCAGCCGCAGGCGCGTGCAGATTTCCTTCGGGCGAAAGCTGTCCGCGATGCTGACCGCCACGCAGCCGGCCTGGAGGATGCCGAGGTAAATGGCCACGCACTCCACCGTCATCGGCATGAGGATCGCCAGCGCGTCGCCCGGCTTGAAACCGCGCCGCGTCAAGCCGGCGGCGACGCGACCCGACAGCAATTTCAATTCGCCCACGCTGAGTTCCGCAAGATCGCCGTCCTCGGTTTGATAAACGATCGCTGGCGAATCCGGGGGCGCGGAAAAGCAGCTCTCGACGATGTTGAGCTTCGCGCCCGGAAGCCAGCGCGGCGACTCCACGCCGCCGGAAAGGTCGGCCACGCGGTCGCAGGGTTTGCGCAGGCGGATGTCGAGCCGTTCGATGGCGGCCGTCCAATAGCTTTCGCGGTTTTGCACCGACCAAGCGTGCAATGCCTCGTAGGAATCCGCGCCGGCGCGGCCCATCAGCCACGCGATGTTTGTGCCGGCGACGAATTCCGGGGATGGCGTCCAGACCCCCGGCGATTGAGAAGCTGATGCTGGGGCAGCCATTACGGATGCTCCACGACGACCGCGCAGCCCATCCCGCCGCCGACGCACAAAGTCGCGAGGCCGCGCCGCGGCTGGCGATGGGCCAGATGCGCCAGCAGTCGCGCGCCGCTGGCTCCAATGGGATGTCCCAGCGCGATCGCGCCGCCGTCGGGATTCACCTTTTCCTCGTCCACGCCCAATTCCTTGATGCAGGCGAGCGACTGGGCTGCGAAGGCCTCGTTCAATTCGATCATGTCGAAATCGCGGGCGTCCACGCCGAGCTTGCGCACGGCATGGACGGGGCCCAGCCCCATCAACGACGGCTCGCAGCCCGCCGAGGCGAAGCCCGTGAGAATCATCAGCGGCTCGAGGCCGCACTCGCGGCCGATCTGCGCATCGCAGAGCAGCAGCATGGCCGCGCCGTCGTTGATTCCCGCCGCGTTGCCGGCCGTCACGGTGCCGTCCTTTTTGAAGGCCGGCGCGAGCGATGCGAGCTTATCGACCGTCGTGCCGGGACGCGGATGTTCGTCGTGATCGAGACCATCGATCGGGACGATCTCCGCCAGAAAATGGCCGGCCTTTTGCGCGGCGGCGCATCGCTCCTGGCTGCGCGCGCCGAAGCGGTCCTGTGCTTCGCGGGTGATGCCATGGAGCCCGGCCACGCGTTCGGCCGTGAGTCCCATGTGTTCGCCATCGAAGGCGTCGGTCAATCCGTCCCGGAGCATGGAATCGACGAGCACTCCGTCGCCGAGCTTGTAGCCCGATCTCGCGCGCTCGAGAAGGTAGGGCGCGTTGGACATCGACTCCGTTCCGCCGCACAGGACCATGCGCGCGGAGCCGTTTTGGATGGATTGCGCGGCAAGGATCACCGCCTGCATGCCGGAGGCGCACATCATGTTGATCGTGAAAGCGGGCGTGCTGACCGGCAGGCCGACGCCGACGCCGATCTGGCGGGCGACGTTCATTCCCAGGCCGGCGCCGAGAACGTTGCCGACGATCACGGAATCGACGAGCGCGGGGTCGATGCCTTCGAGCGCGGCCTTTCCCGCCGCGACGCCCAGTTCGACGGCGGAGATTTTCGCCAGTCCTCCGAGAAAGCGGCCTTGGGGAGTGCGTTTCGCGGCGACGATCCAGACAGATTTCATAAGGGTGAACAAAAAATACCGTCAAACGATGCCGGTCGCGTAGTAAAATGCGATGACGACGAACACGGCCAGGGTCTTGATGCAGGTGATCGCGAAAATATCCCCGTAGGACTGACGGTGCGTGAGGCCGGTCACCGCCAGAAGCGTGATGACGGCTCCGTTATGCGGCAGCGTATCCATGCCCCCGCTTGCCATGGAGGCCACGCGATGCAGCACCTCGGGCGAAATGCCTGCGGCATGGGCGGTGGCGATGAATTGCCCGGGCATGCCGCCGAGCGCGATGCTCAATCCGCCGGAGGCCGAGCCGGTGATGCCGGCGAGGACGGTGACCGTGAAGGCTTCGTTGACGAGCGGATTGGGGATCAGCTTCAACGCGTCCCGGATCACGACGAAGCCGGGGAGCGCCGCAATCACGGCTCCGAAGCCATACTCCGCCGCGGTGTTCATCGAGGCGAGTAGCGCTCCGGCGACAGCGGGCTTCGAGGCCTCCGCGAACTTTCCGGCGACCGCCGCGAAACCCAATCCGACGACGGCAAGAATGCCCAACGAAAGGGCGCCTTCGACCGCCCAGATCGCCGTGACATTTTTGATCTGGGTGACGACGGGAGCGGTCATCCCGGGCAGCAACGTTTCATTCGTAACGCCGTAGAACCTGGGAATGAGCCAGGTGAGGGCGCTGTTCGCGACGGCGACGACGAGGAGGGGCAGGATTGCCACCCATGCGGAGATCGACGTGTCGGCGGGGGAAACTTCGGGTTCATTGATGTGGCCCGTGCCATAGGTTTCCCCCGCTGCGGCCGCAGCCCGCCGGCGCCATTCGAGAAACGCAAGACCGAGGGTCAGAATGAAAACCGATCCCACGACCCCGAGCGCGGGCGCCGCCCAGGTGGTGGTGTGAAAGAATGGCGTGGGGATGATATTCTGGATCTGCGGCGAGCCGGGCAGCGCATCCATGGTGAAGCTGAAGGCCCCGAGCGCGATGGTTCCCGGAATCAACCTCTTGGGGATGTTTCCCCGGCGGAACATCTCGGCGGCAAAGGGATAGACGGCGAATACAACGACGAAGAGGGAGACGCCGCCGTAGGTCAGCAGCGCGCAGACGAGGACGATGGATACCATGGCGCGCTGCGGCCCGACCGCGCGGATCACCGCGGCCACGATGGATCGCGAGAAACCGGAAATCTCGATCAGCTTCCCAAAGATGGCGCCGAGCAGAAAGACGGGCAGGTAAAGCTTCGCAAAGCCGGCCATCTTTTCCATGAACAGGCCCGTGAAAAGCGGCGGAACCGCGGACGGATCGGTAAGCAGAACCGCGAGGAGCGCCGCCACCGGCGCAAAAAGGATCACGCTGAAGCCGCGATAAGCGACCACCATCAGGAACGCCAGCGCGCCGAGAACGATGATCGAACTCATCTGGAAAGCCCGACCGCTGAGCTGCCTAGTGGGCCGTCACCCCGCTGAGCGGGTTCTGGATGACGGCCTGCCAGGCCAGGTTTTGCAGCAGCCTGTTCAAGGCTTTTGCATCGGGCCCCGGTCCCAACTCTTTTGGCACGGGAAGCCCCACCGGGCTTTTCCGGTAAATCACCGCGTAGTAGGCGTAAGCCATCATCACCCTCAGCGGAGCATTGGGATGCCCGAGGTAATCAGAAAAAATTTCCTGCTGCGTCTTGATCCCGGGCGCTTTTCCGGCGATGACCTTTTCGCGCAAAGCAATCACCGCCTGACCCACCGGCACCACGAACACCACCTGCCGGGCTAGCTTCTTGTTGATGCCGACGACAAGCTCATCCATTTCGCGGAAATAGCGTTCGTGGATTTTGCGCAATCCGGCCGCGGTCGCGACACTGCGGTCCACCTTTGCGGGCGGGGCCAAAAATTCCGTCGGACTCCCCGCCGGTCCATGGGAATAGTTGCGCGGCTCATATTGATCGAAGGGCAGCCAGAATTCCATCATCAGGAGGCGGAAGTTCGGGTTGTGCGCCAGGCCGAGTTGCGCGAATTTTTCCACCCCCTCGTCTGGCAGATAAATCGGGGTCGCTGTCAGCACATCGACGGCGCCGGCGGTCAGGGCTTCCTGCGCCGCTTGGTTCGCCCAATGCTGGATCACCCGCGATCCGCCGAGGCTGGAAATGCCGACGATGCTGCTGTCCGCGATGCCGGCCGATTGGGTGATTTCCGTCAGGAGCGCGGGAAAGGCAAAATGATAGCTATGCCCGGTCGAAAAGACGCGCTGTCCCCGGGTGATGGGGCCGGAGGAAGGGTTCGGCGAAGGGCGGGCAGTCGATCCGGGAGCGGAGCCGGACTCCAGTCCCGAAGCCAGATGGAGGGCCAGAAAAGCGGCGCCGATTGCAATGGGCAATTTCATGTTCATGCGGGGGTTGAGAGCGACCGGCATCCAGCTACCAGTTTGACGGCCATCGAGTCAAAGTCCGTTTCACCGCGACGATGCGGCCGGGCCCCGCGCTTACTTCCTTGCCGGCGGGAATGCCTTGTCCAGTTCCCGCAAAATCACGCCGGTGTTGTCGCTCTTGTTGAAAAGGTTCTTCGTCACGCCCACGGCGAGGCGGCGATCGAGATCGGCGAACCCGGTCGAGCCGCCGTAACCGCCGTGCCCGAACATCGTCACCGGAACGCCTTCCTCAGACGTTCCCATCGGTTGGTAGCCAAGAAGCCGGACGGAATGTCCTTCCGATGGCCCGTCCAGTTTTTGCCAGGCTATCGCCTCGCGAATCCGCTCGGGCGGCAGCAATTCCACGCCGTCCACCCCGCCGGGCAGCAGGGCGGCATAATGCCGCGCAATGGCTCGGGCATTCATGATGCCGCTGGTCGCGGGGAGGCAGGCGCGCCGCATGTCGGACCGATTCATCATCGTATGCAGAGGTTGCACCCATCCTGGAATGGACTGGGGCTGCGCGTCGTTCGGCGGGATGAACTGCTCGTTGTATTCCTCCAGCAGCGCCACGCGCGACTCGACTTCGTCCGGGATGCCCAGGTACATCGCTTCGATCCCGAGCGGCTTGGCGATTTCCTCGCGCATCAGAGCCGGAAACGAACGCCCGGTGGCGCGGCACGCCGGTTCGCCCACGATCCAGCCGTAGGTGATCGCATGATATTCGGAGTGGCTCCCCGGGGGCCAGGCCGGCGTGAGGTCCGCGATGGCGGCACACATTCTGTCCCAATTGGCCAGCTCGGAATACCCGATGCCGGTGGGCATGTAGGGCAGGCCGGCGGTATGGTTGAGCCCCTGCCGCAGCGTGATGTGTTCCTTTCCCTGCGCCGCGAATTCCGGCCAGAGTTCGGCGATCGGCGCATCGTAGGACAGGATGCCGCGCTCCGCCAGGCGATGAATGACCGTCGCCGCCATGCCCTTGATGACCGAGAAGGCCGGGAACAATGTGCCGCCGTCCACCGTTTTTCCGGTTTGATGGTCCGCGATTCCGGCCCAGGCATCCACGACGAGTTCGCCGTCGTGATACACCGCGACTTGCAGACCGCGCTCGCCTGCGACTCCGGTGTCGGCGGTCAGTTGTTCCAGGAGGGATTGGATTACATTTTGGATCGAGGCGGCGGAGTTCATGGGTTCAATCGATTCAAGGGGGGACGGGGTGTCGCGGTGGCCCGGCTCCGGAGAATGGCGTCCTCTGCTTCGATTTCAAGCGACATTTCAGACCGAGATGCGGCGGATCAATCTTCGGGGATTTCGTGCAAGCGCGGCGCAGGGTTGCGCGGATAATTGGAAGGAACTGCCTCTTGCGGAAGCGATGGTCTCGTAACGTCTCGCTGGGCAAAGCCAACCGGGATGGAGGGGTCTACGGCGGCGTGCCGGGCTGTGATGTTAGGAGCGAGCCAGCTTTCGATTGCGGGGGACGACGCGGTGCTTCGAAGCTGGAGAGTGTGAGCGTCGGCTCGATCCGGGGGCATCGGAGCTGGTGTGCGCGGCGTTGTCGGCACCATTGCATCACCCGTTCCCCTCCCGCGCTTAGTCGGCTTCGGTGCGAAGAGGACCGGGTCGCCCAGCCGTCTTGACGGCGGGTTGACTGCCGTTGTGAGGAATCGTCAGGTCCTCGGCGAACGCTCCGTGGGCGACGGTCCCGTCATCGAGTGGATTGACCCGCTCTTCCTTCAGGCGGCTGAAGAACACCCGGATGTCGTGCCAGCATCCGATGGTGAACCAGATTGTCGTGCCGGTGCCGATCAAGACCGGAAGGTAAATGGACACCACCAGCCAGTAGCTGGCCCAGCCCTCGTCGGACCACGGAGGCGTTCCGTGATTCAAGGCCTTGCCGCCGAGATAAACGCACGATCCCACGGCGAAGAACGCCACCCACGTCATGCTCCAGTAAAAAATGCCGAGGGTGATCCAGCGGTCGGAACGTGAGAATTGCTCATCAATGCCGAGCACGCGATTCAGATTGAAGCCTTTGCGCGCGGGGACGCCGACGGGATCCAGGTCGGTGGCCACCCGATAGGCGCCACGGTGGAGCAGCTTGTCCATGTTAAAGGGCTGGCGGCACGTCATCAGCGAGACGATCACATACAGGCTGACTGCGATGATCGAGGCGAAGAAGCTGATCTGCATTCCGTTGAGGATGAACTCATGGCCGTAAACCTTTTCCCAATAAACGCGCGTGAAAATGCCGCCCGTGCAGAGCACCGAGCCGGTGATCATTGCCGTCCACGCGGCCGGTGCGGTGCCGCGCGACCAATACAACCCGCCGACAATGGCGGCCCCCGCGCCCCCGGTGAAGATCGCCTCCGTCACCTGGAACCAGAGCGCGAGGTAGTCCACCTGCGGGAACAAAGCGCCGAACGTCCACGCCCAGACCGCCACGCCCACCATGGCCAGCCGGAGAATCAGCAAGTGCTGCCTCACCGGCAGCGGCTTCCTTCTCAACGGCACGACCACGTCCTGAATGAAAATACTGCCCCAGGAATGGAGATGGATGCCGTCGCCCGAAATAACGCCGAGCAGAACGATCGATACCAGCGCCCCTTTGACGCCGACAGGGAGCAATTGCGACAGCGCGATCGGAATCTGCATCTGGCTCCGAACGGCCTTGTCGCTGATCTGGCTCAAAATGTTGTTCACCACCACCGATCCCTCGGGGCTTTTCAGGTAGGTCAATGCACAGACCGAAAGCAGCGTGATCATGGCCGTGACGGCCAGGGAACGCCATCGTCCCATGATCCCGCCCATCACCGATTCGTGCGGAGTCGCCGCCGAGGCGTTGAACGCATGGGAGTTTTGCCAGGCCATGATTTTGTAAACGCCCGAGATCGTCGCCATCAGGACAAACCAGATGTTGAAATCCGTCGCGGACTGCGTGTCGAAGGGATTGACCAGCGATTTGCCCGGTTCCGCGCTCAGCAGCACGTCGTGGGTCTGCTGCCAATTGAAGAAAAAGGCCAGCAGCGTGATCGCGATCAGGGTATAGAGCAACTGGGAATACATCCCCTCGATGCAGTCGGTGATCAGTACGGTGACCTGGCCTCCGGTCGCGGTCATCAACGTCGAGACGCTCAGAAAAATCGTCATCAACACCAGATACGTGGGGATCTGCACCGAAAAGACGTGGAGCATCGGCGGCAGCTCGAGCAGATAGACCATGAAGCGCGCGCCAACGACGGGAATGACGCCGAAGTTCACGAGGCCGGCGAAAAAGCCCACGAAACCGGTGAACAGGCGGAAGCCGCGCCCGTAGCGCATTTCAAAAAACTGGCCGAGCGTCATCGCGCGCGTCTGGCGGTAGCGATAAATCACAAACCCGCTGATGGCGATCAAGAGGCCGACCGGGATGGAGATCTGGCTCCACCAGGTGAGCGTGAAGCCCGCGACCAGGAAGATCTGAAACGCGGCGACGTAGCCCGCCGCGCCGGCCCCCTGTTCGGACCGGGCCGTCGCAAGCAGGAAGCGGCCCGCGTTGCGCCCGCCGGCCATGAAATCCGCCACGCTGCGCACGTAGCGTTGGGTATATAAGACGACTCCGAGGCAGATCACGAGCGGGAGCGCCACGATGGTCCAGTCGATCCAGTGCATTAGCGTCCGCCTCCGGTTGCCATCGCGACGGGCATCGACCCGTCCGGGTGAATAACGACGGTGCGCCTGTTCATGCCGCCCCTTCCACCTTCTTCGCGAGCAATCCGACTTCCGGCTCCGCGGCTGCGGAACCGTCGGGTATTGCGGGAGCGTCCATGCGCAACAGCGGCTTCCACCAGAGAAAATACATGCCGGCAAGCCCGATCAGGAAGAAGGGCAGCGTGCTCCAGAATGCCGGGTAGGACTTGGCCACCAATTGCATCGGCAGAAGCAGCAGCGGGACGTGCCAGACGAACGCGAAGGGCAGAGTCAGGATGTCCGTGCGGTTCTCGCGATCCACCGTTTCGCGCTCGGCCCCCTGGAGTTCGCCTCGCAACGGCCTCCACCAACCGAATGGCCGCGTGCCGCGGTAAAATTTCCGCAGCACTTCCCTCGGCGTCGGGGGAGTGAGCAGCGACGCTCCGACGGCGCCGAGGAACGAGAGCCCGGTCATAACCAGGAACTGGCCATACGACGCGGTGATCAGCTCGCGATTGCAGGCATTCGGGCGGAGGAAGTTCTGGTAAATGTCGCGCACAAACTGCCCGCTCGCGTTGTTCATCAATCCCTTCTTGGCCGACATCGTCGCCGCGAACATCGCGACCACGATCAGGCCTTTCAATCCGGTCGGCACCACGTTCAGCAGCACGCCTGGGAGAATCTGCTCCGGATTCACCGTGCCGTAGTAACCCACGAGTGTCGTGTAGATCGCTGGAAACGAAAAAACATCCCCAGGAACAGGCTTGCGCCCCGGATCAGGTAGGCCAGCAGCATGATCGTGATCCCGATGTTCATCAACGCCGACATCAGGCGCACCCCCTCGGCCGCCTTGCCGGTGCCGAAGCGATAGGTCATCCCTTCCGCGATGGTCATGCACCCCGAGCTGCGGTGCCATTTGCCCGCGTAGGCGAGGAGGAAAATCAATGCAATACATGCTCCGCCGCGGAACTCGATGTAGAGCCCGCGCGACCCGAGCATGTAAAGAAACGACGTGATGACCATTGTCCCCGTGAGGTCGAACCAGTTTGCCATCCCGGCGACGCCAAGCAGATACCAGGGCAGCGCCCGACCGCCGAGGAAGTAATTCTCGATGCTCCGGCTCGCGATGCGCGTCATCAGCACGCCCATCACGAGGCTCAGCAGCAGGTAGCCGATGATGATGGAGTAATCGAGCGGCGCAAGGGCGTGCATGTTGGGAAGGGGGGAGACTAAGCCGGACCGGGGGCGGCAACTTCCCGATCAGAGAGAGTTTTCTTCCCGCGTCAATTCCAAATCAATATGCCGCCTCCGATTTCCTGGATGGCCCGCTCAACGAACGTGTCCACTGCGGACTGCCGGCTCCGATAGGGACATGATCGCACGCGCCCGCCGCGCGTGGAGAGTCTTGGATGCATTATCCAAAGGCCGCGCGCCACGGCGTGGGCGACGTGTTTTCGACCCGGCGGAAGATGCGGTTGAAGTGTTGCACGCTGCCGAAGCCGCACTCGAAGGTCTGGGACCGTGGGAGAACTATCCCGATCGCAAAGCCGCCTGCTGGCGGGCCGTCCATGCCGGCAGCGTCGCCGGCCAATACGTGCCCTACATCATGCCGCAGGAACACGGCTTGAAATGCGATACCCGCTGGCTGGAACTCAGCAGCGATTCTTCGAGCGTCCGGATCGCCAGCGCACATTCGATCGCGTTCTCCGCCGGCCATTTCCGGCCGGAAGATCTCACGCGGGCGACACACACCATCGATCTGCAGCCGCGCGCCGAAACCATTCTCTGCATCGATGCCGCCCATCGCGGCCTGGGCACGGGAAGTTGCGGACCGGACGTCTTTGAGCCTTACAAAATCAAGGGCTCCCGCTTCACCCTCGATCTCGAATGGAAGTTTTCCGGCCGGGCGTTTCCGGGCGGGTAGTGCCTACGAGTCCGCGACGCGGTTCCGTTGCCACGCCTGGGTTGCGGTCTCGGCGACCCGTGTCGGAGTTTCCAAAATCGCGCCGGTGCGGCGCAGGCGATCCTGCAACTCAACGACGGGAATCCGCCGCGCCCCGCAATTTTTGTCCAGGGAAAGTGCAGTCGCCATCCCGGCCGCCTGGCCCATCGCCATGGTCTGTGCCATCGAGCGGCAGGAGGCGTGCGCCTCGTGCGTGGCGCTGAAACAGCGGCCGACGACCCAGAGTTCATCGCGCCCGCGCGGCACCAGCGTGCGATACGGCACGTCGTAGGCGTCATTGCCCGGGATGTAGCCCCAGACCGTTTCCTCCTCGCCGCTCCGGCCCTGCCGGTGGTCCTCGATCGGCGCGCCGCACAGCAGCACCTTGTCGTCAAAACGGGCGACGCTCAGGCAATCCTCCCGCGTCAGGCGGTATTCGCCATGAACGCGCCGGGTTTCACGCACGCCGATCTGGTGCGACAGGCCGATGATGTTGGCTTCCGAAAACCCCGGCACGCAATCGCGGAAAAATTCCTCGTAAACAAACGCCTGTCGGCGCCCCTCCATTTCCGCGGCGGTGAGCTGCTCGAAGTCGGTTGCATCCACGGCGGCGACGCGCACGGCCACGGTCGAGATGCAGCCTTTCGCGTTCATCCTGTGCAGGCTGCCAGCCTTGCGGGGCAGGGGATGCGTTCCCTTGTCCACGGCGTCGCTCATGCGTTGCATGAGCATTTTCTTGCCGCCGGCGCTTTCGTAGGCGTCGAGATTCACGCTGCTCATGCGAAACGTCGTTGTGAGCGTCTGCGCCGGTTCCCGTTCACCCGCCTTTTCATACGAAATCCCCGCGAGATGGCAGAGGTCGGCGTCGCCGCTCGCGTCGATGAATCGCTTTGCCGCGATTCGGAAAAATCCGCGTTTGGTCCAGATGACGGCGCCTCGAATGAGTCCGTCCGCCATTTCCACATCGACGAGCACGGCATGCAGCAGCACACGGACGCCGGCAGTGGCCAGGAGTTCGTCCCAAATGAGCTTGAGCCGCTCGGGATTGTAGTTCACCCCGGTGCCGGCGCCGTAGGTGTTGGACCGCAGAAAGACCGCGCCGGCCGCATCGAGTCTGTCCAGGACGCGATCCGGAACTTCGCCCACGACTTTGCGCGGTTGATCGCCCGGCGTGAAGAAGCCGTAAAACGTGTCGAGCATTTGCGTGGACGTGCCTCCGGCGAAGCCGTAGCGCTCGATCAGCACGACCGAGCAACGGCCCGTCTCCCTCGCCGCGAGCGCCGCGCAACATCCGGCCGAGCCGGCGCCGGCGACCAGCACGTCACATTCCGCGAGGAGCGGGATATTCGTGTGGGAGAGGATGCCGGACCACGACGCCATGCGCTAACAGCCCCGCCAGGATGGTTTCGGCGAACCAGTCCGACGCCTGTTGAATCGCGGCGAGTTGGGACTCGACGGCGGCGGTAATCGATTTGCAAGCGTGCCAGTATTGTTGAGCGGGTGTCATGGATTTCTAGTTGAAGCGGATGGCTGTATCGAACAGGGCGACGACGTTATTCGCGGGGACATTGACCTGGATATTGTGGACGGGCCGAATACGAAGCCGCCGCCCGGCGCGAAGATTTCGAGGTTGGCGCGCGCCTCTTTGGCGACGGCCTCCGGAGTGGAAAAGGTGAGCGTATTCTGGCAATCGCCCGAGCCGCCCCAGAAAACCAGCCGGCCGCCGAATTCGTCCTTCAATCGCCGCGCGTCCATGCCGGCTGCGGTCGTCTGCACCGAATTGAGGATGTCCACGCCCATTTCGATGATCGAGGGAAGGAGCGGAAAAAATCGCGCCGTCGGAGTGGAGCAGGACTTTCCATGGGGTATTTTCGTGAATCCAATCCAACCCGCGCTTGTAGGCCGGCAGCAGAAGGTCCCGGAACATTCCCACACTGAGAAATGGCGCGTGCTGCGTGCCGAAATCGTCGGCGCTCTGAAAGGGCTATGTCGCCCCCGCCGGGGCGCCGGCACATTCGTGACCTCGAAGTTCATCGTTGCCCCCGGGAAGGCCCTGCTGATTTTCAACCGCCGCGCCCAGCGCGGCGGGAGTTTTGGCGACGAGCTGCTGCATCGGCTGGAGGCGCATCTGGCATCGCGCGGGATCCCTTTTGAGTCCGCCTGGCACGACGCGATCCGCTCCGTCGGCCCGGGGCATCTGCCAGTCGCATGGGAAGCCGCCCGGGAGATTGTTGAACAGACCGCGCTCGCACGGCGATTCGCGCTGATGGTGAACTCGTCTCCCGCACCGGGCCTGCAGGCGACGTGGGTGGACTCCGTGGCGGTGGACGATTTTTCCGGCGGCGTCTGTGCCGCGCAAATTCTTGCGCCCTTCGCATGGCGCGGCAAAACCATTGTGCTCGGAGGCCCGAAAAACGATTTCCGCAGCCAGGGGCGCATTGCGGGTTTTTGTTCGGTCATCCGGAATGCATCGGCTCTGCATGCGGGAACCTGGTTCGCCGAGGAAGCGGGCCGCAGCGCTCTGGCCGTCGCCCGCAGCGGCGCTCGCGCGGTCTTCTGCTGCAATGACCTCCTGGCCCAGGCCGTGCTTTTCTCGTGCTCGAAAACCGGATTTTCTCCTCCAAAGCTCGTCGGTTTTGACGACGCCCCGATCGCAAGGGAGCTGGGGCTATCGACCGTCGCGCTCCCCTGGGAGGGGCTTGTCCAGACGACCGCGGACAGGATTCTCAAACGGCTGTCCGGCGACGCGGAACATGCGGCGCGCATCCTTCTGGCTCCAAGGCCAGTGTGCCGCGCCAGCGCGTGATCCGCGGCGAAAACCCCTGGGGTCAGTCGGAGGCATCCGCGCGCACGGCGACTCCGACTCCGGCCGCGGACAAAAGGATCGGCAAAAGAATCAGCACGAGCGGAAGCTGGAAAATCAGACCCGCAATGATCGCGATGGCAAGCGGCTGGAGCATGGCGGAGCCCTCGCCGATGCCGAAGGCCAGCGGCGCAAGCGCGAAAATCGCGGCGAACGTCGTCATCGCGATGGGCCGCATCCGGTTCAGCCCCGCCTGGACAAATCGCCCGGGCGACGGCGGCAGTGAGCGAAACTCGGAGACGTAGAAAATCGAAACCTCGGTGACGATACCGATGATCATCGTCATGCCCATGCGTGAGGTGATGTTGAATTCCGTGCCCGTCACCCAGAGTCCAAAATAGACGCCGGCCACGGCGAGGAGCGCGACGAAGAGCATCGCGCCCGCGACGCGGAAGCTCTCATAGAGATAGAGGAGGAGCAGGAAAACGAGCGCCGCCGCGACCGACATGACGATGGTCAGGCCGTGAAAGGCGATCTGCTGCTGCTCGTAGAGCCCGCCCAGCGTGTAGGTGACGCCGGGGGGAAGCAGGCCGGGTGCGTCGAGCGTGCGGCGCACCTGCGCGACCGTCGAGCCAAGGTCGCGCCCCACGATGCGTCCGGTGACGGCGACCATGCGCTGGAGATCCTCCCGCGTGATTTCGGGCTGGCCCGAGACCACTGAGAGAGTGGCCACGCGTTTGAGCGGGAAGGTGTGACCGTCCGGTGCGTGGAGAAGGAAACGACCGACATCGGCCTCGGTCTGACGGTCGCGCGGTGGAATGCCCACGCGCACGCCGATCAGCTTCGGCCCGCGCTGGATCGTCGTTGTCACCTTTCCGCTCAGCAGATCTTCGACGCTGCCGGTGACGGCCTCCGGCTGCATGCCTTCCATCGCCGCCTTCACACGGTCCACCTCGATGTTCAGCGCGTCGCCGGCGGGGATGATGCCGTTGTTCACCTCGAACACGCCGGGCACGCCGCCGATGGCATGCGCCACCTTCGCGGCGGTTTGTTCGAGCACCGTCTCCTCGCTGGCGAAGAGCTTGACCTCGATGGGCTGCGGCACGCTGGTGAGGTCGCCGATGAGATCTTCCATGAGCTGAAGGGTCTCAATCTGAAGCCCTGGCACGCTCCGCTGGACCTTTCCGCGCACCTCGTCGAGGACGGCCTCGATGGGGCGGCGTGGTTGCGGATTGAGCCGCACAAAAAAGTCGCCGGTGTTGGCCTCGGTGATGCCGCCGCCGAGCTGGAGGCCGGTGCGCCGCGAGTATGTCCGCACCTCGGGCGTCGCCTGGAGAATGGCCTCGACCTTTCGGAGCATGGCATCCGTCTCCTCGAGCGACGTGCCGGGCGCGGAGAGGTAATCGAGCACGAATCCGCCCTCGTCCATCGCGGGCATAAAGCCCGTGGCCCCATTGCGCCAGCCGAGCCAGCCCGCCGCGAGAAGGGGAAGAACGAGAAAAAGGCAAAGCGCCGGGACGGGGAGAAAGCGGCCCATGACCCCGCGGTAGGCCCGGTCCATGAATCGAGCAAGGCCGCCGGCTTCGTCCATCACGTGTTTGTCGCTGCGCAGGAAGCGCACGCTCAGAATGGGGACGACCAGCCAGGCGATCAGGAACGACAGCCCGAGGCCCGCCGCCATCGTGAGCGACAGAGCCCGGAAAAATGCGCCTGTGACGCCGGTGAGAAATGCCAGCGGAGCGAAGATGACGATGGTCGCGGCGGACGAGGCCAGCAGCGGCCGCGTAAACTCTGCGGCTGCGCCCTGAACGGTGGCCGCGAAGTTTTCTCCCGCGTTCGCGCGCACGCGCCGGACGATCTGCTCGATCATCACGATGGCATCGTCGATGATGAGGCCGACCGCCGCCGCCATGCCGCCGAGCGTCATGATATTCAGGCTCATCCTGAGCGTGAAGAGCAGGAGCAGCGTCGCGGCGAGGACCGCCGGCACGATGATCGCCGCGATG
This sequence comes from Terrimicrobiaceae bacterium, assembly GCA_028713285.1. Taxonomy (GTDB): domain Bacteria; phylum Verrucomicrobiota; class Verrucomicrobiia; order Chthoniobacterales; family JAATET01; genus JAATET01. Next base: position 2,758 of record JAQTOP010000016.1, on the reverse strand, counting down.
AGCGTGACCCGCCAATCGCGCAAAAATACAAACAGCGTGAGTGCGGCGAGCACGACCCCGAGGAGCACGCAGTCGCGGGCGCTCGACGCGGAGGCGGTGATCAACTCGCTTTGGTCATACCAATCCGCGAGCGTCACGCCGGGCGGGATCTGCGCCTTCAATTCCCGGAGCTTGCGCTTCACGTCGCCGGCGATCTGGACGGTATTGCCGCCCGGCTGCTGGTAGATTTGGAAAAGCACCGCGCCCCGGCCATCGGCGGTCACCCGTGTCCACTGGGGCTCGCTGGCGGGCTGGACCTCCGCCACATCCTCGAGCAGGACGACGCCGCCCGGGGTCGAGCGGATTACGGTTCGGGGGATTTCGTCGAGGGAGCGGAAGCGTGTGTCGGAGATGACGAGGTAAAGCCGGTGATTCTCCGCGATGCGGCCGACGGCCACCTGGATATTACTGGCCGAGAGGGCGCCGGCGACGTCCGAGATCGTCAGGCCGAGCGACTCCAGCTTTCCCGGATGAATCACCACGCGGTATTCCTCGGTTTCCCCTCCAGCGACACCGACTTTGGCGACGCCCGGCACCGTCGTGAGCGCGGGGCGCAGCGTGTAGAGCGCGAGATCGCGCAGCTCGACGGGCGAGTGATTCGGCGAGCTGAGGCTGTAGGCGATGACGGGAAAGACCGTGGGATCCATCCGCTCGACCTCGAACGTGCTGCCTGCCGGGAGCGATGGCAGCAGCGTGCTGAGCGCGGCCTGAACCTGCAAGGTCGCCGCGGTCATGTCGTGCCCCCAGTCGAAATTCACGGATATCTCCGCGCTGCCCCGACTGGTCGTCGAGCGCACGCCCCGCACGCCAGGGATCGCGCGCAGCGCCTCCTCCGCGGGAATCGTGACCTCCCGCAGCATGCGCTCCGCGGGACGTTCGCCCGCATCGAGACTCACGCGCACCCGGGGGAAACTCACCTCCGGGAACAGGCTCACCGGCAGCCGCCAAAGGCTTGCCGTCCCCGCGACCGCCAGCAGCACGAGGAGAAAAAGCAGGGAGCGGCGGTGGCCGAACGCCCAGGCGCCGGGGGCTTCCGTCATGGCTGCACCTTCACGCCCATGCCGTCTTCGAGTTCGTAGTTGCCCCGGATGACGACGCCCTCGCCGGCGGACAGCCCGCTGCGAATTTCCGCTTCCTCCTTCGTGCGCAGCCCGACTTTTACGACGTGCGCGATCGCCCTGCCGTCGCGAACGGTGAAGATTCGAAATCCCTCCGAATCCAGAATCAGCGCGGCGACCGGGGCGATCACGGCATCGTGAACGCCGCGGGCGAACTCCGCCCGCACGTAACCGCCGAGGAGAAATCCGCTGTCCTGCGGCAGCGTCGCAAAGACGTCCACGAGACGCGTCGCGGGATTCACGCTCGCGGTAATCATCCGCACCCGGCCCGGCACGGCCTGTGCGCCGGGCTGGTTGATCGGCTGGAGTTTCAAGGCCGCGCCGACGCGCAGCGCGCCGAGATCGTCGGGCTCGACGCCAAGGCGGACCTCGATCGCATCCGCCGCCACGACCTCGGCGAGGATGCCGCCGGCGGGGACGATCTGGCCGGCCTGCGCGCCCAGCGTCGTCACGATGCCATCGGCGGGTGACTTGATGGGAGCGGTGCTCTGCGCGCCTTCGCTTGCAAGGCTGCGGAGCTGCAAGTCCGCCTCGTCGGCTGCTTTTTGGGCCTGGTTGAGTTCCTGATTGGTGGCGAGCTTGAGGTCGTAGCGCTGGCGGGTCTGGCGGAGTTCGGTGCGGGAATTTTCGACCGCGGCCTGTGCCTGGCCGATTTGCAGCCGGGTGGCGGCGCTCGCGATGACTTCGACGAGGGGATCGCCAGCCTTCACCGGTTGTCCGGGCACGATCCGCATGCGCGTGACAACACATTCGTAGGGCACTGAAAGGCTCACGCTCTTGCCGGGCTCGGCCACGACGCTCCCATAGGCGGCGAGGGGTTGCTCGATGTCGCCACGACGCAGCGGTTGCAGCTTGACTGGAACGACGGGCGCTGCTGCCGGGGATTCTTCGTCCGCGTCCGCGGGGCCGGGGAGCTCCCGCAACGAGAGTGCGACGACGATGGCCGCGCCGACCACGAAAATGAGGATGACGATGGAGCGTTTCTTCATGGCGGGAGCCGGATCAGGAAAATGGGAGGTAGCGGCCGGTGGAGATTTCCAGGCCGATCACGGTCTCGGCGAGCTGCACCTTAAGCTGCTGGAACTCGATGCGCTTGAGGAGGAGATCGTAGCGCGTGCGGTAGGCGCTGATGACATCCGTGTTGCCTTCGTCGAGGGAGATGTCCGCCGTTTTGACCAATCGCTCGAGGGCTCGAACTGCTTTTTGGTTTTCGGCGATTTGCCGATTCAGCCCATGGATGTTCGCGAGCGCAGTCGCCACGTCGGTCCTCGCTTGAAAGAGGCGGTCGGCGTATTCGTCGAAGAGTTTCTGGCGCGTGGCCCGTTCGGTTGCGATATTGCCCTGGTTGCGGTCGAAGATTGGCAGGTCGAGCGTAATGCCGAAGCCGAGGGTCTGGACATTCGACGTGTCGCCGGCGCGCGTGAACCCCAGGCCGATGCGCGGCACCTGCGCGATAATGGCTGCGCGCAGCGTTTCGTCCTGGCTGGTGTAGCCCGCTTTCAGGCCGAGCAGGTCGAGGCGCGAAGTTTCCAGATCGGCGATCAGGTCGGAGTAGGCGGGGGGATTCATTTCCACCGGCAGCGCGACGATTTCAATCGGCG
>JAQTOP010000108.1 GCA_028713285.1 Terrimicrobiaceae bacterium | reverse complement strand
TTGTAGTAGAAGCCCTCGAGGTGCGCGAGCGAGACGAGCTTCACGAGGTTGCGGTAGCCGGTGTCATTTTGAGCGAGCAGGGTGAAGTGGCGCGTCGCCTCCTTGCCCGACGAGGCCTTCTTCTCGTACATCGATCCGGGGGCCACATACACCTCGCAGCCGATGATCGGCTTCACGCCGGCCTTTTCGGCGGCCTGGTAGAATTCCACCGCGCCGAAAAGATTGCCGTGGTCAGTCATGGCCACCGCGGGCATGCCGTATTCCACGGCGCGTTTCATCAAATCCTTCGCGCGAATCGCGCCGTCCAGCAGCGAATATTCCGTATGGAGATGCAGGTGAACGAACGGCGCGTAAGACACGGGACGAAGTATAGAGCGCGCCGCAAACGCCGCAAGGAGACCCGCCTGAGCAGTGGCGATTACGCGATGGGCGCCGCCTCGTTCTTCCGGCAAACCAGCAGGATCTCATCGACGTTCGCCGAGGGGATCATGCCCGGTGAAAATCGCAGCCGTGGCTGGCAGAGCAGCCCGATCGGCATGAAGAGGTGCGTGTAATACCAGAGCGCCCTTTCCCGGCGATGCAGCAAACACCGCATGGCAAAATCGATGAGGCCGGGGAAGCGCGGCTGCATCCCGTAGGCGGCGCTGCTCTCGATCTTCAGGCGATGCGCGCCGACCTTTGCGGCGAGTTCCAGGGGTTCGTATCGCTTTCGGTGTCCCACGAAGTCGTCGAAGACCGTCCAGCGCGCGGGATGCAGCGGCACGGAGATCAGCAGCCATGCGCCGGGACAGGCGATTCGCGCAAGCTCGGCAATGGCGGCATCGTCATCCTCGGCATGTTCGATGATGTCCAATGCGCACACGAGATCGAAGGCGTCATCCGGGAATGGCAGCGCCGAAACGGAACCCACGATCGCCCGCCCGCCCGCCATCCGCAGCTTCTCCACCGCCGCCGCGCTGAGATCGACGAAGTCCGTCCCCGGGATGGGAAGCCTCGGACGCAACCCAGCGCCCACCTCGATGCGCGACGGACTGCGCGGCAGCAGACGGTCGACCAGCGGCCACGTGTTGAAGCGCGGCGCAACGATCAGGCTCGCGTGGTTCCACAGCGCATTGTAAAACCTGCGATTGGCATCGACCAGCCGGGCGCCGTCGAGACGGCGGTCCGCAGTCGGCGTGATCTCCCGCCTCGCCCCGCGCAACCAGCTCCACGTGCGCCATGCGACGATGGCCGCGAGCAGACCGATTGCGGAAAGCGCGATGACGCGGTGCGGTTTCAACAAAGCGGCAGACTACATCGTCCCCGCCTCCGGCCAATTATTATCAATCCATCCGGCCCACGGCGCCCGTGATCGCTCGCCTGATTGAAGTTTGACACACGAATGGACGCTCCTATATCTGCCCTCATGAACACAACTTCATTGAGAACGCTGATCGGAACTCTTCTCGCCGCAGGATTCATGACGCTGCCCGCAATGGCGGCGAAAGTCGATTTCTCCGATTTCCGCGGCCACTACTCGGGACTATGGACGCTGTTCGCGAGCAGCACCTCCGCCGCAGGCAACATCTCGGCAAACGTTTCCGTTCCGAAGAACGGCTCAAAGATGGACATCACCATCAACGGTCTGCTCAGCGTGTCGGGTTCGACCGTTCCGATCCAGACCTCGCTTCATTTCACCAGCAAGCACAAGCTCAAGAGCGATGCGGTTTTGATGGGATTTGACGGGCCGATTTTGACGCTGCCCGCTTCGTTCAGCGGCTCGAAACAATTCGCTTTCACGCAGACGGCGTCTCCGGGCGCCACCCTCGCCGGAAATCCGATCAGCGGAACCGTTGCCTACACGCTCAAGTTTTCGAAATCCGGGCTCTCCATCCAGGGAACAGGAAGCGTGAGCACCGGCTCGAGCACCGCGGTCGTTATCGTCGTCCATGCGACGAAGAAGAAGCACAAGTAAGCCGCAACCGCGTCAGCCCTCCGGCTCGCATACCGGAACAAATTTGAATTCCGCGCCTGAGAAGAGTCCCCGGTCGCTCATCTTGAGATCGGGAATAACCAGCAGCGCCATGAACGACAGCGTCATGAACGGATCACGCAATGTGGATCCGAGGTCGCGGGCGAAGGCGGCGACCTTCTCGTAGGCCGCGGCGACCTCCGTCCCCTCGCCCATCGACATGAGCCCCGCGATCTCGAGCGGCAGGATGTGATGGGAGCGGCCATCCGTGGCGCAGACGCCGCCACGCGCGGCGATCACGCGATTTACCGCGTCGGCGATGGCTTCGTCGGTGCAACCGACCGCGACAACATTATGCGAATCGTGCGCGACGGACGACGCGATCGCGCCGCGCTGAAGGCCGAATCCGCGAATGAATCCCACAGCCGGCGGCGCGTCGGCGTATCGGTTCACGACGGCGATCTTGAGAATCTCGCGGTTGCGGTCCGCCTGCAAAACGCCTCCCGCGGCGGAGAGGGTTTCGCGGAGATGGCCCGTGATCAGCTCGCCATCGCGGGCCTCGATCACATTCACCCCGGACGAACCGGCATCGCATGGGATCGCGAATTGCGCGGCGGTCACCGGCGACGCCACAAAGCGATTGATCGGCGCGGCCGGCACATGGGGCAGATGCGATCTTCCCCCGCTCGCGACGCACACCGCGTCGAGCCAGGTTTCCTGCACGCGGAATTCGAAGAGGTCATCGACGATCACGAAATCGGCGGGATCGTCCACTCGCAACAGCCCGACGGGCAGGCGGTAATGCTCGATGGGATGCACGCTCGCGCAGCGCAGGACATCGAACAAATCCGCCCCTCCAGCCACCGCCCGTGCGACGAGGCGATCGATGTGCCCATGCACGAGCGCATTCGGATGCAGGTCGTCGCTGCACAGCATGCAGCGGCCGGGGTGCGTGCGCAGCAGCGGTTCGAGCGCGGTAAAATTACGCGCAGCCGACCCCTCGCGAATGGCGATCCACATACCGGCTGCAAGTTTGTCGAGAGCCTCGGGCAGGCTGTAGCATTCGTGGTCCGTCTGGATGCCGGCGGCTGCGTAACGGACGGCGTCCCCGCCGCGCAGCCCGGGCGCATGGCCGTCCACCGGCTTCCCGACTGCGCGGGCGGCAGCGATCATCCCGAGCAGCCCGGCGTCGCCCGCGAGCACGCCCGGCCAGTTCATCACCTCGCTCAGGTAGCCGATGTCCGGGCGCGCAAGCAGCGCGGTGACTTCGGCCAGCCCCAAGCGGGCGCCCGCCGTTTCGAAATCGGTCGCGGGGACGCACGGCGACGCGCCGAAGCAAAACTTGAACGGCGTGCGACGCGCATTTTCGAGCATGAAGTCGATGCCCTCGATGCCGAGCACGTTCGCGATCTCGTGCGGATCGCTCACGGTCGCGACCGTGCCATGCACCACGGCGAGCCGCGCAAACTCGGCAGGCGGCAGCATGGAACTCTCGATGTGAACGTGTGCATCCACGAAGCCCGGCAGAATGTAGCGCGCCGGGGCTGAGGCAACCTCGCGAATTTCCGAAATCCGTCCGCCATCGAGAATGATTTCCGCCGGGGAAATGGCGCGGCGGTGAAGATCGACGAGCTGGCCGCGAATCGCGCGATCACTGAATTCCATCCGTGAAGCGTAAGGACGCGTGAGCCTATGCGGCAAGTCTCCGCAGCGCGTCCGCGAGCACGGTCGCGCCCTTCGCAACGGCCTCGCGGCTCGCGAACTCATCCGGCCGGTGGCTCCAGCCATTGCGGCACGGAATGAAGAGCATCGCCGTCGGACAAACGCGCGCCATGAAAAGGGAGTCGTGATAGGCGCGGCTGATCATGCGGAAGACGCTGCAGCCAGTCGCGGCGGTGGAATCGCAAATCATCGAGACAAGCTCTTCGTCGCAATTCGCCGGTGCGTCCGAATTGATCACCTCGATTCCGATTTGCACGCGGCGGCGTTCTGCAATCGAGTCCGCCGCCGCGCGAATCGTCGCCTCGGCGCGGTCCCGCGTCGCGAGATTCGTGTCTCGCAAATCGATCTCGAGCGTCGCCCGCGCCGGCACGCTGTTGATCGCGTCCGGCTCGATGCGAAAAACTCCGGTCGTTCCCACCGTATCGGCGCTGCCCGATTCCAGCGCGGCTCGCTCGACGGCCAGCGCCAGCTCGGCCGCGGCGAGCGAAGCATCGCGCCGTGCCGGCATGAGCAGCGCTCCGGCGTGGCCGCCCTCTCCCTGGATCCGCACGCGGAACGCTGCAGGCGCCGCGATCTTTTCGACGGCGCCGATGTCGATGCCGGCGCGCTCGAGCAGCGGCCCCTGCTCGATGTGCATCTCGAGAAATGCGCGGTAGCAACCGGCGGAAAGTCGCACGGAATCGAGCGATCCGGAACATCCCGCGCCCGTCCGCAGGCCGTCGAACGAGCGCCCTTCCGCATCGCGCAGGTCCGCAGCCTCCGCGGCCCCGAGCACGCCGGAGAGCAGGCGGCTGCCGAGGCAGCCCAGCCCGAAGCGCGTCGGTTCCTCGGCGGTGAACATGATGATCTCGATCGAACGGCGCGGACGAAATCCCTCCCGCTGCAGCGCGCGCACCGCCTCCAGCGCGCCCAGCACGCCAGCGACGCCGTCGAATTTGCCGGCGTTGGGAATCGCGTCCGTGTGCGAACCGGTCGCCACGGCGGGCAGCCATGGCTCCGAGCCCGGCCAGCGCGCGAAGAGGTTGCCGACGGCATCCTCGCGCACCGACAGGCCGGCGGCGGAGAATTTCGCCCGCAACCACGCGCGCGCCTCGATGTCTTCGTCGGAGAACAGGATGCGCGTGACCGCCGGGGCCGGTGCGGAGCTGATGGCGGCCAGCTCGTCGATCTCGCGCTCGAGCCCGGCGGCGTCCACGTTCATTTCAAAGGGCTGCGATTGATATTCTTGAAGTAGAGGTAGCTCGCGGGTCCCCTGCCCATCGCGACGAACCACTGCGCGCAATACGGCGCCATCCAGATCGCATCGCCCGCCGCGACGGGATACCACGACTCCTCCAGCCGATAGACCCCTTCGCCTTCGAGCACGATGAGCCCGTGCTCCATGACGTGTGTTTCCACGAAGGGCAGCCGCGCGCCAGGCTGGAACGTGAAGAGATTCACCGCCATGTCGAAGGCCGGCATATCGGGCAGCAGCGTCTTCAAGCGGGCGTCCGGATCGCCGAGAAACGGGTGGCCCGCGACGTCGTTCGCATTCCCGACGACCGGCGCCGGCGCAGGAACACCCGCGAGCAGGCTGTAGTGTTTTTGAAAAACGGTCACGCGCGTGCCGGGATCGGGCTGCGACAATTCAAGCCGCGTTCCCGCCGGCACGAAGACGAAGCCGCCCGCCCGCAGCGACTCCGCCGATTGGTCGATCCGCGCCGTGCAGCTCCCCGCCATGACGTATGCGCACGATTCCACAGCGCCCGGCGCGAAGATGGCGTGCCCCTCCGCTTCGAAGGTGAGCAGCAGTTGGGTGAACCCCGCGCCCATCGCCGGGGAAATCACGACATTCACCACCGCGCCGCTGATACCCGGCAGCGCGCCCGGAACCAATCCGTCGGGCGCAATCAGCGCGTGTCGATTGCCGAGCCGTGTGCGCGTTTCGCCAGGAGTCATCATGCACTGCGAGATAAAAATCGTCCGCCGCCCGGTTGCAAGCCCTCTCGGTCGAAGGGGACGTCCGTTCCGCGCAGCAGGGATCGGGCCACACGGCTCGCGATTTGTCGTCCGACGTAGGGCGACGTGCGGTGCCGGTAGCGCAGTTCCTCCGCGCGGATCGGACGCTCCTCCGTGCGTTCGATCAACACCAGGTCCGCATCGCAGCCGGGCGCGATCCGGCCTTTCCGATCCCCGAATCCAAATCGCGCCGCCGGTCGCGACGACAGCATATTCCAGACCGCCGACAGCGCATCGCCGCACGCGTCGAGCAGCAGCAGGAACCCGTGCTGGCAGCCCATGATGCCGCCCCACGCGGCGAACAGGTCGTCGCCGCGCTTCATCCCGGGCGGAGCGGGCGAGTGATCGGAACCGATGCAGTCGATGCGCCCGTCCAGCGCATCCCGCCAGAGCGCATCCCGCGTCGCCGCATCGCGCAGCGGCGGCGCGCATTTCGCCATCGCGCCGTGCTGGAACATTGCCCGCTCGTCGAGCAGCAGATGGTGCGGGCAGACCTCGCAGGTGACGTCGAGACCGCCCTCCCTGGCGGCCACGACCCGCGCCACCGCCGCCGGCGAACTGAGATGCACGACGTGCAGCGCGCAGCCGGTTTCCCCCGCGAGATCGAGGGCGACGCGCACCGCCTCGACCTCGGCCTCCACGGGGCGGGAGTCGAGAAAAGCCCGCGCGTCACTTCGCCCGGCGGCCCTCATTTCGGCGGTCCTGCGACCGATGATTTCCGAATCCTCCGCATGCACCGCGACGGGCAGGCCGAGACGGGCTGCGATCTGCATTCCCGCGCGCAAGACGCGGGCATCGACGCCGGGAAAATCCGCCGTGCCGCTGTCGATCATGAATGCCTTGAATCCGATCACTCCGCAGGCGGCGAGTTCCTCCAGCCGATCCAGGTTTTGCGGGATCAATCCGCCCCAAAGCGCGAAATCGAGCACCGACGCCGCCTCGCCCGCCGCGCGCTTCCGCTCGAAGGAATCGCGATCGATCGTCGGCGGCGCCGCATTGAGGGGCATGTCGGCGAAGGCAGTTCCGCCCCCGAGCGCCAGCGCATGCGACCCCGTTGCAAAGCCCTCCCAGTGCTCGCGGCCAGGTTCGTTGAAATGAACGTGCGCATCAAAAACGCCGGGCAGCACCAGCATCCCCGTCGCATCGATTTCCTCCACCGCGCCGCCGCTTCGCAAGCTCGCGCCGACCTCGGCGATTTCTCCGTCGCACACGCGCACGTCGCAGGCGGCGAACCCCTCCGGCGTCAGCACCGAGCCCCCCCGGACGATCCGATCGACCCCGCTCACGGCGTCAAGCGCTTCAAAAATTCGCAGTAAACCTTGAGCGCCTCCGCCAGATCGGTCGGGGAAACGAATTCATCCGGATGGTGGCTGAGCCCGCGCCGGCAGCGCACGAAGAGCATTGCCGCCTCGCAGAACTCCGTCATCACCATGGCATCGTGCCCGGCGCCGCTGCGCAGCCGCACGAGGGGATTCCCCGTGGCGAGGATGGCGTTGCCCAGCGCGGTCGTCAGATTCGATCCGAACTCCACCGCGTTCATCGCATCCACCGAGGTCCACTCGCATTCGAGCGCGCGCGCGACGCAGATTCGCAATGCCTCGCGGTGCAGCGCGGCGCAGGCGCTCTCGAGCTGGGCGGAGGACGGGTGCCGCACATCGACGGAGAATTCCACCTCGGAGGGAATCACATTGCCGACGCCCGGCCGCAGCTCGACACAGCCGATGGTGGCCACCAACCCGCGGGTTGTTTTCGCGAACCGCTCTGCGAACACTCCGAAGTCGGCCAGTCCCGCGAAGGCATCCCGGCGCGAGCCCATCGGCACGGTGCCCGCGTGTCCCGCTTCGCCGCGGAAGCACACCCGCATCCGGTTTTGCGCGTTGATTCCGGTCACCACCGCCACGGCGCTTCCGAGGCGCTCCAGTTCCGGCCCCTGCTCGATATGCACTTCGACGTAACCGAGCGGCGCGCGCGGCAGGGGCGGCGGACGGAAAGGCCCTTCATTCTGCGCGGCAAGCGCCTCTTCCAGCGTGAGTTCGTCCTCGTCGCGCAGCGCCATCTCCGCCGCGCTCAAGCGCCCGAGAAGGCCCTTGCTGCCAATGCAGCCGGCCTGGAAGCGCACACCCTCCTCGTCCGCGAAGCCAAGGCACAAAACGGAAAATTCCGGACGCCAGTCCGATGCGCGCAGCAATTCCACGGCGGCAATGGGCAGCAGGACCCCCAGGACGCCGTCGTAAGGGCCGGCGTTGCGCACCGTATCGAGGTGCGAGCCGGTGAGCAGCACGGGCGCGTCCGGAGCGGCCTCGAGCCAGCCGTGCAGGTTGCCCACGGTATCCACGCCGGTCGAGAAACCCACTTCGCCCATCCATTGAGCGACCTTCTCGTTCGCCTTGAGCATGGCCGTCGAAAGAAAGGTGCGCGTCACGCGGCCGGGCTCGTCGGTGATCTTCGCGAGCTGGCGGATGCGGGCCTGGAGCACGGCGGCGGCGGAGTCATAGTCCATGCTCAACTCCCCCGATATGTGCTGTAACTCCACGGCGTGCAGAGCAGCGGAATGTGCCAGGCCAGCCCGGCGTCCGTGATGCGAAAGCGCACCGGCACCACGCCGAGAAATCCCTCCGGGTCGCCGAAATACCCGCCCACGTCGAACCGCAACTCGAACACGCCGCATCGCAGCTCGCCGGGCGCCAGCATCGGCGCGTCGGTGCGGCCATCGGCGTTCGTAATCGCCGTCTTCAAAATCGCGCCGGCCTCCCCGGCCAGACCGATGCGCATGCCGGCGGCCGGGCGGCCCCGGACGAGGTCGAGAACGTGGGTGCTCAGTTTTCCGCTCATATTGTCACGCGATCCCGCAGGCGGTATTCGGCGATTCTGCGCACTTCGTCGAGCGCGATTCGCAGCTCATCTTCCCGCGACTGCGCGAGCCGCCGGCGAAATGCCCCGGCGATGGCGGCCTTGTCGTGCTCCCGCACGCAAATGATGAACGGGAAGCCGAACTTCTCGCGATATGCCGCATTCCACGCAGTGAACGTGGCGAATTCACCGGGCTCGAGGCGGTCCAGGCCGGCGGAAGCCTGCTCGCAGGCCGATTCCGCGGTGAGCGCGTTCGCCTGCGCGAGCTTCCCGGCGAGGTCCGGGTGGGCGCGCAGCAGAGCGAGCTGGCGCTCCTCCGGCGCCGCGCACACCGCCGCCCACATGCCCGCCGCGAGCGCCTCGCGGTTTGCGAACGGCCGCGCCCTGGCCGCCGCCTCGACGACCCACGGCGAGCGCTCCCAGATGCCGTCGAGCGTCGATCGAAAATCGTCCTCGGAAGCGGCGTTCAATCGCTCCGTCGTCGTCCGGTCCGCCTTGAGCATGCGGGATTGTTTAGAGTTGTCCGGCATGCCGGTGCAAACCTTTGCACCGGGAGGCAGCGCAATCTTTTCATCGCGAGCCCGGCCCGTTGTTGTAAACACGACGCCATGGCAACTCTCGGCGCGAACCGCTACGGCAAGCAGAAGGTGCGCGTGCTGCGCAAGCTGGACAATGGACAATCGGTCGTCGAGATTTCCGCCGACGCCCTGCTCGAGGGCACGTTCGACCGCTCCTACCTCGGCGATGACAACACCCAGGTCGTCGCGACCGACACGGTGAAGAACACGATCATCGCCCTCGCGCATCAGCATCTGGGCCCGGTCATCGAGGAATTTGCGTTGCGGCTCGGCCGGCATTTTCTCGCGCGCCACGCGCACGTGGACCGCGTGTTCATCGAGCTGCGCGAGCGGCGCTGGGAGCGCATGGTGATCGCCGGTCAGACCGCGCCCCATTCGTTCCACGCATCTCCGCTGGGCGAGCCCTACACGAAGCTCGCGCTCTCGCGCGTCGGCTGCGAGCTGGAATCCGGCATCCGCGGCCTGCTTGTCCTGAACTCGACGCACTCTGCCTTCCGCGGCTTCGACCACACGGAGTTCACGACCCTCGTCGATGCCGACGACCGCATCCTCTCCACCGTGATCGAGGCCGGCTGGACCTTCCTGCCCGACGAAACCGATTACCGCTCGATCAATGAACGGGTTCTTGCCGCGATGCTCGAGGTCTTCGCCACGCGATTCAGCCCCTCCGTGCAGCGCACGCTCTTTGAAATGGGAGAGGCCGCCCTGCAGTCAGCGCCCGGCATCGCGCGGATCGCGATCCGCATGCCGAACAAGCACTACTTCCCCGCAAACCTCTCCGCCTTCGGAATCGAGAACCCCAACATCACCTTCCTCCCGCAGGACGAGCCGCACGGCCAGATCGAAGCCATCGTGCGGCGGTGATGTGAAAGGGACAGGATTTACCGGATCAACGGTGCCTTCCGAATTTGCCCCGCGCCATCGCTCGCCCCGCGCTTCCTCGGATTCCATCCCTGCCGCTCGCAAGAATATTCTCATGACCCCGGTCCTGCTCGTAAAAAGCTGGCGCGTCGCGTCCAGGGGTTCGCTGTAGCGTCTTGTTGGGCCTTTATTATGGAAGAGGAGTGAGGTGCGCGAAAATTCTGGACCAGAAAATAAAGGAATAAGCGACAATGAATCAAGTGACCAGAAAACGATACACCGCAGAGTTCAAAGCCCAGGCGGTAGGCCTTGTGAGCTTGGGAAAACCCGT
>JAQTOP010000156.1 GCA_028713285.1 Terrimicrobiaceae bacterium | reverse complement strand
ATTCGCGTCGAGTCCGAATGGGGACGCATCATCGAGCCGGAGCAAATTGCCGCCGCGCTCGAGGGCCGCCGTCCGAAGCTCGTCGCCATCGTCCACGCCGAGACCTCGACCGGCGCGCTCACGCCCGTTCCGGAAATTTCGCACCTCGCGCACAAAGCCGGCGCGCTCCTGCTCATCGACACGGTGACCTCGCTCGCCGGTTGTCCCGTCGAACTCGACGCATGGGGCATCGACGCGGCCTACAGCGGCACGCAAAAATGCCTGAGCTGCCCGCCAGGCCTCTCCCCCGTCTCCTTGAGCGAACGCGCGCTCGAAGTCGCCACCCATCGAAAGCACAAGGTCCAGAGCTGGTATCTCGACGTGAACCTGCTCGCCTCCTACTGGGGGGCCGAGCGCGTGTATCACCACACCGCGCCGATTTCGATGAACTACGCGCTCCACGAAGCGCTCCGCCTCGCGCTCGAGGAGGGGTTGGAAGCCCGCTTCGCCCGCCATGAGCGCAATCACATTCGCCTCAAGGAAGGCCTCGCCGCCCTGGGCATCGAGATCGCCTCCCAGCCCGGGCACCAGCTCTGGCAGCTCAACTCGGCAGCAGTCCCCGAGGGCGTCGATGAGGCCGCCGTCCGCGCGCGCTTGCTCAAAGACTTCGGCATCGAGATCGGAGCCGGCCTCGGCCCGCTCAAAGGCAGGGTCTGGCGCATCGGGCTCATGGGCGAATCCTCCACCGCCGACAACGTCGAAATCGTCCTCAACGCGCTCGCGCAAATCCTGAGCGAAAACGCGAATTAGCGACGAACTTGTCACACGCGGTCCGCTTGTGCGCCGCGAGCCGGCATGCCACCCTCCCGCATGAATTTACCCCGCGCCACCGGCCTCGCGCTCTTCGCGATCCTGCTCGCGCTTCACCTTGCGGCGGCAGCGGCACCGACCCCGTCGCCCACTCCCGCTCCGCCCGTTCCAAACGCGACAAGCCTGCGCGGCTTCGCGGGGAAATACACCGGCCGATCCAACGTGACCCTCGGAACGACGACCAACTATTTCGGCAGCGCGAAAGTGCGAATCACCGCCATTTCCGATCCGTCGCTCAAGATCAAGATTTCCGCCCAGGTGAAGGCGGCCGGTCACAGCGTGGCGATTAACAATCAACTGACCTTCCTGCAGTCCGGCGTGATAAAGGGACGCGAACTCGCACCCGGCGCGGCGAAGGGCGCACCGTTCACGGGCACCTACACCGCCACCGCGCGGCGCATCGGCTTCCAGGGTGCCTACAAGTTCGGCGCGGCGACCGGGACCTTCACCGGTTTCGTGACCAAGGGAGTCCACGGCAAGCTCAACGTGACGTATTCCGTCTTCGTCACCGACGAGGCCGGCGCCGTTTACACCTACAACTACACTGCGAAATAAACGGACGGGAGCGGCGTGTAATGACGCCCCCCGGAACTCGAACCCGGAACCAACCCCGGCCAAGGTCGGGGCCGCTCTACGTCGCAAGATAGGCCAGCGCCTTTGCTGGATTCTTCCACGCCTTGAGCATTCGCTCGACGCGACGGGCCTCCGTGGCGCTTTCGAATTCCCTTGAGGCAGCAACGATCAACGGATGGCTGAGTCGTTTCGTGGTTGCCGTATTGCCGCGTCGGCGGGCTTCGAGACGCTGCGGCAGATTCGACGTGCTGCCCATATAGTAACGACCGCTTGCTCCCTTGAGCATGTAAACCACGTTCATCGCCAGGAACTGCACCCCCCCGGACTCGAACCGGGAACCAATTGATTAAGAGTCAACTGCTCTACCATTGAGCTAGGGATGCGTGGCGGATTCCCGAAAAAACGGGAGTGCGTATTTCGCACAACCGCGACGGCTTGCCAAGGGCGAATCTCGGGGAATCCTGTTTGTCATACTCCGCGCAACGCTGGAAAAAATCTTGACGCTCCCGCGGCGGGGCCTAACTTCACGGCAATCTTATCGAGAGTGGCAGAGGGACAGGCCCGATGAAGCCACGGCAACCGGTTCGACGATGCGCAAGCATCCCGGACGGCCAGGTGCCAAATCCTGCTCCGGGGCGCAAGCGCCCGGGGGAAGATGAGATGCGACAGTCGGATTCCGTCTGCCGTCTCTTCGGTCACTCTCGATTTTGACAAGAAATCCATGAGCGATCGACCCTTCTTCAGCAATCTCAAGTGCCGCGAATGCGGACGCCTGTATCCGAAAGAGGCCATCCACATTTGCGAGTTCGATTTCGGCCCTCTCGAAGCCGCATACGACTACGACGCCATCCGCGCATCCATTTCGCGCGAGGCCATCCAGTCGCGTCCGAAGAGCATGTGGCGCTACCGCGAGCTGCTGCCCATCGACGGCGCGCCGACCGTCGGCGCGCAGGTGGGCTTCACCCCGCTCGTAAAGGCCAACCGCCTCGCGGAGCGCCTCGGCGCGCGCGAACTCTATGTGAAGAACGACACGGTCAATTACCCGACGCTCTCGTTCAAGGATCGCGTGGTCTCCGTCGCGCTCAGCCGCGCCCGCGAACTGGGCTTCAAGATCGTTGCCTGCGCATCGACCGGCAATCTCGCGAACTCCGTCGCGGCGAATGCCGCCTCCGCCGGCCTCACGAGCTACGTGCTCATCCCGTCGGACCTCGAGCGCAGCAAGGTCGTGAACTCGCTCGTCTATG
>JAQTOP010000015.1 GCA_028713285.1 Terrimicrobiaceae bacterium | reverse complement strand
CGTGGTGGTGTTGTTGAGGATTCTCGCCTCGGCGCCGCCCTGCAGGACCCATTTGAGGCGGGGGCTGAACGTGGTTGTAAAACCGGCGCTCAGGATGTGGTCCGTCGAGTCCTGATTCGACTGGTAGTAGGACAGCGGGCTGTAGTGGTATTCGGCCGTAAGCGTCGTGCGCGGGCTGAACAGGTAGTCGAGCCCGAGCACGTAGGCTTGCTGCGAAAATCCGAGGTTCTGGTTCTGCACCTCGTCGGCGTAGCGGATGGCGTTGACGCTGAACTCGAGCCGCAGGGTGATGCGCGGACGCAGGACGAATCCCACGCTCAGCTCCGCACTGGACGTGGTGTAGTCGCCGTTGAACCGCGAGCTGCCGCCGACGACCGTAGGGCTCGGCTGGGACAGGTAGGCCACCGCGACATTTCCGGACACCTGGAGACGCCGCGTCACGAAGTAGGATCCTGCGAATCGGAACGCGCCGTTGTAGTCGCTCGGGTCGCCGGGGCGATTCTGATAGTAGGTGACTCCCGCCGCGAGTGTGCTAGACAGCTTCAACCGCTCCGTTCCGAAGTTGTAGGCGATGGTGCCATTCAAGCCGGACGTGCCGCTCGCAATCCGGTCCGTCTTCGTCGTGAACACGTTGTCGTCGTAGCCGACGTTCGCGCCGATGGTCAGTCGCAATTTATCGGGATGGTTCGGATCGCCCGGCGCGCCGAGTTCGAAGAATCGCGAGAAAAAATCCCACAGCGAGAAATGCTCCGGCTTGCCGGAGTCCGCCGCGGAATGCTCGACCACCGGTTGCCTGTCGCTCCCGGCCCCACTCGCACCGACCGCCTCAGCCGCAGGCGACTCCTGCTGGACCGCCGATGCCGTGAAGGGTTCGGCGGGAACGGTCTCCTGCCGGATTGTCGGCGCGTCGGGCGTCTGCGCCGCCGCCGATAGAGCAAAAAACACGGCCGCTAGGATCGGGCCGTGCCAGCGTGGGTTCCGGGGCCGGCCGGCGCGCATCCGCTTCATTCCTTGTCGCCCTTCTTTTCGGCATCCGGCGCGTCGCCGCCATCCGCGCCGGAATCCGCATTCTCATCCGCGCTCGGCGGATTCATTTCCTCCTGCAGGGACTGGACCTGCGAGATGGCGTAGTCGGAGCCTGGAACCTGGCAGGCGATGAAATACATGTGAAGCGCCGCCGGAAGGTCGCCCTTCTCGTAAATGTGATCGGCGTAGCTGGCATAGGCGTAGGCGTGCGCCGGATCGAGGCGGATTACATCGATCAGATGCGCCTTCGCCTGCTGCGGCTCCCCCACCTCGTCCAGCGCCCTGGCGAGTTCGACCTCGTAGGATCGCTCCATCGGCTGCAGTTTCAGCGCCTTCGTAAACGCGTCGGCGGAGGACTGATAAACCTTCCGCCGCTGCTCGGGAGTCAGCTCGACGATCGCAGCCTCCTGGCTCTCGTCGGACCCGGCCTTCCCGTTTTTTGCCTCTCCCTCGAATTGGAGCGAAGACTCATACGCATACCACGCCCGCCCGAGCGTCGCGAGCAGCGCCGCGTGGTTCGGTTCCCATTTCAATCCCGCTTCGGTCGCGGCAAGGGTGGCGCGGATGTCGCCGTCGTGCAGGCTGTTTTGCGCCCGGAGGCTCTGGGTGTCGGAAACCCCATGCTGCCACGTGTAAAGTCCCAGCCCCGCGGCCATGCAAACCATGGCGACAGCCGTAAACACGCGAAGGATTCCCCCCTGCATGCGCCGGGCGCCGGCCGGTTCCCCGGGAGTCCCGGCGAGGAGGCCCAGCGTCGCGCCGGCCAGCAGGGCATTTGCCGGCACGTGCATGTTGAAATCCGTAAAGCTGTGGATGCAAAACGCCGCCGTCGCGGAAAATGCTCCCGCCAAAATAGCCGCGGAATTGCTCAGCGGGCGATCATTCGTGAGCGCCAGCCGACGCAGCGCGGAAAAGAATCGCTGCACACCGCCGCCCAGCAGGACGAGCGCGGTCAGGATCGCAAGCGCGAAGCCGACGAAGCCATATTCCACCAGGGTCTGCAGCCAGTCGTCGTGTGCGAAGACCGCGTCGTTCGCCTGATTGCCCGTGCGATAGAGCCGCGCGGCATAGAGGAAGCTTCCCGGCCCCATGCCCAGCAGCGGCGCCGCCTCGAATTGCCGCCGCGCATGCTCGAACAAAAAGCTCCGGATGTCCCCGAGTTGCAGCGCATCCACGCGGCCCTGCACGACCCAGTTCGAGGAATAGGCGAAGGCCCCCACCCCCACGCAGAGCGCCACCACAAGAGCCCCGCCGAGGAGGATCAATGCCCGGCCCCGCCGCAGCATCGTCGTCACGACCACGAAACCGGCGAGGCAAAAGACGCCCAGTCCGCCGAGCAGGCCGGCCATCCCGCCGCGGCTTCCGCTCAGGATGTCGGCGACGATGAAAACGAGCGCGAGATAGACGAGGACCACCCGCGCAATCACGTTCACCCGGGCCCAGCACGCCAGCGAAACGGAAAACAGCGCCGCCCACGTCATCAGCCACGCGAATTGATTCGGGTTGAGAAAGAGCCCGTGCCCGCGCGTCACGAATCGGGTCTCGTAGATCGCCCGCAAATCCGGGGAGAACCATCCCAGCGGGGCGGCAAGTCCGCCGTGCGCGAATTGCACGAAACCCACGACCGCCTGGCCGAACGCGACAGCGCCCACGATGCCAAGGAAAACAAACCGCGCGCGGGTATTCGTCAATCCGCCATATCCGATCAGGAATGCCAGCCCCGCCGAGAGCGCCTGCCCCAGCTCGACGCGGCCGAGAAACTGGTCGGGCGCATGCAGGCAGCGCCACGCGACATAGCCGATCAACACCGCGACCGCCGCCAGCGCTCCCGGCGCGGAGGGCGCGGGATTCCTGCAGGCCGCAATCAATGCCGGCAACGTGGCGACGACGAGCAACGTGTCGCTCGGGACGGAAAAAAACGGCACCATCAACCCGCCATGCAACACTTGCGCGGCAATGATGGCGAATGCCGTCAGAATGGCCGCGAGAATGCTCATGGGAACTCGAAAGGGCGCGAGTGTCGTCACAGGGTCCCACCCATGCACGAAAAAAACTTCACGTCGCGGGCTGGTTCACTCGCGGTCGGCGCAAGGACAGCCAGCCCGACAGCACGAGGATCAAGCCGTCGCAGGCGATGGCCGCCCACGCGGGTCCCCACAAGCCGATTCGGGGGATCAAAATCAAATTGCACGCCAGCGCCGCGACGGCGCCCGTCACGAAGATCAATGCCACGGCGCGATCCGCATCGCGGGCAATCATTCCCCAGGTAAAAACTGAAGCGACGATCCCAACCGAGCGCGCGGCGATCAGCAAAATGAAGGGGCCGCTCGCTGCCTCGTAGAGCGGGCCGTAAAGCATCGCGAAGACCGGCTTGGCGGCAAACAGCGCGACCAGGATGACCCCGGCCGCCCAGGCGATCAGCCCGAGTGCGATTTGGATCTGCCGCCGGCGCAAATCGCCGCCGTCCTTCGCCCAATCGAGCAATTTGGGAAACAGCAGCAAGGGAATGAAACTCACGCTTTGATGGAACGATGCCGCGAGGTTTGTCGCGGGGCGAAAGAGACCCGCATCGACCTTCGATCCCATGAGGCCGAGCAGAAACGTATCGAGGTAAAGATACACGTTGGCGGCAAGGTAAATCACGAAGAGCCAGCCGCCGCGCCGCACAATGATCGCGGCATAATTGAGATGCCGAAACGACAGGCGGAATCGGAAGCTGTCCTTCCCGCATGCGACGCGCCATGCCGTGAACGTCGCCACGACGCTGCCAGCGGCCACGGCCAGAAGATCGATTCCCGCGGGCGACTGCTGGGAGCAAAGCAGGAAGAGGAGCGCGCTGGTCACCAATGACCCGAGTCCCAGCGTTCGCCAGACCAGTTGCGAGCGATCCTGGCCGATCAGAATCCAGCTCGGCTGCAAAAAGGTCGCAGCCACCAGCGGCAACGCGGCAAAAATCGCCAGCCACCATTGCCGGCTGGGCGCCATCAGCAAGCCCAGCCCGGCCGCTGGAATGGCCATGCAGATCGCCAGAATCAACCGCCCCGAGCCCGCGGCAGTGATGAGCGCTTGCCGGTTCGCCGCGGAACGCGCCCGCCGAAAGCGCCGCGCTAGAAAGGTTTCGTTGAGGAGGCTGCTGAAAGCGACGATCTGCATCGCCACCGAGAGAACGATTCCTGAGATGCCAAATCGCTCCGGCCCCAGCACCCTCGCGGCATGCGCAAACGCAAAAATGGAAATCAGCTTGCTGACGCCTTGCCAGCCAAGGATCTCCAGGCCCTTGCGCCCCTGGGCAATCATCGCCTGCCTTCCCGCCCCGCTCATTGATGCAGGATCGAAGCGAGCAGTAGGACTGGCCGCGGAGCCTGCGTCCAAAAGGAAAAGCCCCGCAGTCGCAGTTGATAATCGGGCCGGAGCTCGCGCAGCAGGTCGATGGCTCGATCGGCGTGATCGTTCGCGTGGTATGTGGTCACCGCGATCTGGGGGCCGAATCGGGAAATCGTCTCCCGCGCACCTTCCAGCACATCGACATCCGAACCCTCTGCGTCAATTTTGATCAGATCCTTGGGTGTCAATTCGATGTTTCGCTCCCGCAGGAAATCGTCGAGCGCGATCATCGGAACTTTTTCGCCCACGCCTTCCATGGTGATCACCCCTCCGGCCGTATCGCGAGTATCAAACAAAGCCTCCCCCTTTGCTTGGCCGCACCCCGCCCGTATCACGTGAATGCGATCTCCGAAGTCCTGCTCCATGGCGGCTCGCTCGATCAAATCCGCCATGACGCCATTCGGCTCGAAACACCATGCGGTGACGGTGGGATCGCGCCGGCAACAAAAAAGGGCAAAAGCCCCTTCGCAGGCGCCGACATCCAGAATCCTGCCGCCCGGTTCGAGCCGCACCGGCGGAACAAGGTAGCAATGGGGATTTCCACCATTTACAAGGGTATCCAGCAAATGGCTCACATCCGCACCCGGCAAAGTCGGCCAGTAGAACGCAATTCCATCCTCTTTTGCCTCGACCAGAAACTGCTCGCCAGCCGCCCGGACCGCGGCGCGTTTCGGCAGCTTCGCAGCGAATACCCGAATCTGCAACCGGGTTGGCAACAGCACATAATGGAACTGTGTGAATGCGTCGGCCCAGCCAAACGGAGCGCGCCGTCGCAACCGGCGCCAAATCGTGAGGGCTCTGGCTGCATTGAATATCGGATTGCGCATCAAGAAGTCTGGAAGGGTGGAAGATAAGGAGAGCGGCGGAAAGTGGAAGGGCGATTTCGAGGTATCGGATTACTCAGAAAAACCTTCAAATTTTCATTCAAAAGCGTAATCCACTCCATCACACAGTGGAACTCCTTCGTTGGTCTGCTATTCTCACCGGAATGAGGTCTCGGTTCGTGACACACGCCTGCCTGCTCCTGGGCCTGCTATTTCATTTTCCCCAAGCACAAGGGCAAACGTTCTCGCTTCGGAGTCCAAATGGAAACGTGGGGATATCGATCTGGCGCGATGCGAATGGCCTATTATACTTTTCTGCCGACCACGGAGGTTCCGGCATCGTTCGAGCTTCGCGCCTGGGGCTGATCGTGGATGCAGCGGGCTCGGTGGACGACCTGGGTTCGCAAATGGCTTCGCTCGCCAGCACGGCAACGAGCGCGCATTCCAGCACCTACGCCATTCGCGGTGCGCATTCCGTTGCTCGCGACAACTATCGGTCGTTCACCTTGTCAGGAACCCGGTCCGGGTATCACCCTTATTGCGCAATCGAAGTCCGCGCATACGATGATGGCATTGCCTTTCGCTATGCGATTCCGCTGACGGTTGCAAAAATCTATGGAGAAGCCACGGAATGGGCGCTGCCGCATGGGGCAAGGCTCTGGTTTCAAAGCGATACGGAAAACTATGAAGGTCGCTATATCCAAAATGATATCGAAAGCGTTGCCGCCGGCACGGATATTTGTGCACCAATCACGGCGAAGTTGTCCGGCGGTGGAGGGTATCTACTGCTTAGTGAGTCAAATCTGCGGAATTATTCGGGAGTTACTTTCAAGAAATCCGCTTCGGACACCGCGACATTGAAGAGCGCCTTTTTGGATGATCCGGCCGGCTGGTCGGCCGTGCGGGGCGATTGGTCTCCATGGCGTGTCCTCGTGACTGCCAATGACCTCAACGGCCTCGTCAATACCGATTTAATCAACAATCTCGCGGATGCACCCGATCCATTCCTTTTTCCGAACGGCCAGGCACCGGCCTGGGCGAAACCGGGGCGAGCGACCTGGTCCTGGTGGCTGGACGGAGATCCACTGATTGAGCGGGAGAAAGCCTATGTCGACGCGGGGTCAGGACTGGGATTCGAATATCACCTCGTCGATGCGGGTTGGGAGTCAAACTGGGGCGGAGGGGGCGACAACGCATGGAATCAAATGGCTGACCTTGTGAACTATGCTGCAGCGCGAGGCGTTTCAATCTGGGTTTGGAAAAGTTGGTGGGATGTTTCCAATCCCGCAAATGATTATCTGGATTTGAGAAATTTCCTGCAGCGATTGCGATCCATAGGAGTGAAAGGAACCAAAATTGACTACATGAGTTCCGAATCGCAAGGGATTGTTAGCTTCTATCGAGCTGCCATGAAATATGGGGCGGTGAATCAGCTTATGGTTAACTTCCATGGAGCCTACAAACCCACCGGTGAAGAGCGAACGTTCCCAAATCAAATGAGCCGGGAAGCACTCGCCGGATCGGAATATTACCGGGACCCAGGATCGATTAACACAGCCCTGCCATTGCCTGAACAAGCTGCGACTTATCCCTTTACACGCCTAGTCGTTGGCCCTGGAGACTTTTGCCCTGGCTACTTTGGATACAACCTGAATTTGCTCGACGGAACGACCTGGTCTTTCCAACTCGGACTTCTGGTGGCTCTGTATTCGCCAATACAGAATTTTACCAGTTCGCCGGAAATCTTCGATGCGGTTTTTCCTTCGCCGTCGGTGCAACGCGAAGTCTTGAAAGCGATTCCAACCACTTGGGATGAAACTCGAATCCTTGAGCGCTCGGCCATTGGCGAATGTGTGGCATTGGCCCGGCGGAATGGTGCAACTTGGTTCCTTGTTATTCTCAATGGCAGTTCTGCAAATCCATTGAATTACGGTCCTCTCGATTTATCCTTCCTTGGTCCGGGACTCTACAACGTCGCGATTGTTCGGGATGGGGGGGTATCGACGGAGTTCCGAACGGACTATTTCGACGCGATCAGTTCGAAGACACTTCAACTTTCTCCCAGCTTGTTGAAGGGAGGGGGATTGGTGGCGGTTTTTTTGCCCGTTGACAATAGTCCGCCACCGGCTCCCGCCCATCCCAGTCCGAGAATTGCAAGGGTGAGAGTAACACGCCTGATTTCCGGCACGGTCATTGTGAAGGGGACGACAAGTTCGGTTTTGCCTGTTGTCCGAGTCGAATACCGAATCGCAAACCAGTTAAAGAGATGGGAGGCAAAGGGCGGACGGCATTGGCGGATCGTGCTCAAGAACGAGACCCATCGATGGATTCATGTGCATGCCGTCGATTCGGCATTTGTGTCGTCGTCCTGGAAAAGGATTTTGATTGCCGACTAACTGTTATTTTGTGATTTTTTGGACGGTATCTCCCCATTATGCGTCTTACACATCCGAAGAGACCCAGCTGTAGGAATTTTCGCCGTGGTACGTCCAGCTTCCGTTTGGGAGGAGATCAAACGGCGGGGTGGAATAATGCCATTCCATCACGAGACGTTTGATAGCTTGAGGAACTCCAGCAGCCAGCAACTCGCGTTCGCCTCCCTCGATATCGAGCTTTACGAAAACGTTCTGCGCTCCTCCACACAGGCAGCCAGCGTTGTTACAGCCACCTCGATTCCATCGGTCGCTCCGGCCGGGATTGGTCGCACGTTCTCCAGAAAGTCCTGTCCTGCGAGTACGGTAAAGTTTCGCTCCTCCGGCTCAAGTGCAATCACTGGAATTTTCGGCGCAACCTTGTGCAGAAACCAGCAAAATCAGACGTTCGATACCATCCTGCTTTTATTCCAGCCTCATTCCCTGGCCTTTCTCGCTGCCAGCCAGATCGGTCCCAACAGCCATCGCGAGCGATTCCGAAAAATCCGGACTTCGTCGAAACCGATCTCGCGCAATCTGCGCACGATCTCGTCGCGATTCATGCCAATCTCGTGGGTGCCGTCCAACCGTGCCACGCGATAACTGATAAAGGTATGCAGAACGCCCGGCTCATTGCAGATTAGAAACCATCCTCCCGGTTCCAGTATCCGATACACCGCTCTCAGGCAGTCGGACCAGCTATGGGCGTGATGGAGCGCAGCGTGGACGAACGCAAACTTGAACGGCGGCTCGGACGACAACTGCCGGTCAATTTCCTCCATTGCGCTTACCGCGAATTTCAATGAGCCTGCGGACCGGCGTAATTTTGTCACGTCAACCCGATATGCGGCGGTCTCAACTTCAAAAGGAGACAATGAGGTCGCCACACATTGGCAGTGCGAAGCGGAAAGAAATTCACTCATCCACCCGGCGCCGCAACCCAGTTCAAGCACTCGATCCCCTTCCTTGAGCCCGCATCGAATCATTTCCTTCAACAATACGAGATAGTTCCAAACATATCCGATGGTGTCTGTTGTGAGCCAGAAAGGAGTCCGTCGATTCCAGTCTGCGCTGCGATCAAGCTCCACGTTTGTCCTTGCTTCAAACTGCCGCCGCTCGCGTTCAAAGGTCTCCGCTTGTTCCGAAAATTTTGGCGGAAACCGTCCCCCGGAGTAATCGTCCAGAATCAGATAGAGACCCACGTTCAGTTTTTGCCAGCGAGTCAGGGGCAGGTCGTAGGCGCGCTGATTTTCTGCCCAAATCGCGCGGGCTCTCGCGAACAAAACAGACCTGGAAAGGCACCCAGCGACGCGGCGAGTGAATATCTGGAGAGACATGGAATTCCCAGAACTAGCACAATTGATGATTGACTGGCAACCGCGTCACGGCCGGAGGCGCGATACATGGGGTTCATTGCTCCTTGCACCGAAGTCCGGGCGTGGAAACAGTGGGAGGATTGCACAATGGACATCCGCATGACTCCTTCCCCGGCCCTTGGTGCGCCGCGCATCGCCATTTTTTCGGGAACGCACGGCCATGGCTATGGAGCCGAGCGTGTACTCGAACACCTGATCTCCGCTGCTCCGAAGATGATTTCCACTTTGATTTGTCCGAAGGACGCGGGCGTGGCGGCCGTAGCGAGCGACCTTGGCGTCCCCGTTATCGACTGGCCCTCACAATCAAACTCGATCTTCGACAATACGCGGGCGTTCGCTCGATTTCGGCTTCGACAGAACGACCGCTCGGACATCCTGCACGCCTGGCATACCCGCGGTTTCGAATGGGGGCTGGCTTTGGGCGCCCGCTTCGGGATGCCCGTCACCGGAACCCTCCACGATGATCCGACAAGTACGCGAAACAGTGCGGTGCGTCGTTGGCTCATCAAGACCTCTGCGAATCGATTTGCGGCTCTTGTTACCGTCAGCAACGCCTTGGATTCGGTGTGTCGCGGTGCGGGCTGGACGGTTCCAAGATGCGTCGTTCAAAATGGATTACCCGACGGAAATGTAGCCGTTCGCGAGAGAAATCGAACGGACCCGCTGAAGGTTGGATTCCTCGGGCTCAACGAATCGTGGAAAGGCCTCGATCAGGTTGAACGAATCGTTGCCGCACTCAGCGCCGAATCCGTGGACTGGGAACTGTATGGTGAACCCAGCGCCGACAATCGACCAATCCTCAATCGCCTCCTCCAACAGTATCCAGACCGAGTGCATTTCCACGGACGGTGCCAGCCGTCCGAAATCTATTCGAAACTCGATGTCATCCTTCATCCCTCTCAAGGTTTCGATCCCTACCCGACCGTCTTGCTTGAGGCCGCGCGCGCGGGGATCCCTGTGGTGGCCAGCGCGGTCGGCGGCTCCGTCGAAATCGTTAGGGATGGCTCAACCGGCCTGCTCGTATCACCGAAAGACCTTCGTAGCTTTTCAAACGCATTGATCCGACTCGCACGGGAGTCGAATTTGCTCTCAAGCCTTGGCACTGCGGCTAGGGAGCGCTATGCTGCGCAATTCCACGTAGATCAGATGGCGGAGCGCTACCGGGAGTTCTGGAGAGCGATTCCTCATCGGCGCTGAATTTTCCCATGGACAATCGGATTATCGTCTTTTTAACAATTCTGGGTGCGATTTTCGTCGCCATCGGCATCGGCGTCAGCATCGGGTCGAGCGAGTTGATGGTTCCAGGGGTAACGCTAATCACACTCGGCACCGTCGGCCTCATCGCGGTCCCCGAAGTGAGTGCATTCCTTGCGGTAGCGCTATTTGCCAGCGGATTAACGGCGCCGTATCTTCCCGGCCAATTCGGTCTTTATTACGTCGCGTTGACGGCAGTTGCAGGATTCGCGTTTCTCTTCATTGTGTTCCGGAGGGCATCGGTCTTTGGCATGACTCCCAGCCATTGGTTGCTATTGGGATTCTGCGCAGTTGTGCTCTTCACGGGACTGAAGCGAGGAATGGGTTTTCAGTTTCTGGGCTCAAATCTCTGGGGAGGATTCTTCTATATTCAGATTCTTATGTCAGGGCTGCTGGTCTTTACGTTGCCAAGAGTTAATATGCCAGCTTCCTGGTGGCCAAGGGCGATTTTGATTATGGGCTTGCTCGCACCGCTTCCATTGCTGGCTGATCTGTTGGTCGTGCATGGCGTCGGATTCGGCATCGTGCGCATGTTCATGCAAACTGGTGCCACGGTTGGAACACTCCTTTCCGAGCAGGAGTCCGGCGGAGGCCTTGGCAGATTGACGAGCGCAGGAATCGCTGCGCAATCGATGATCATCGCATTTCTGGCCGTCATACACACCGGAAAACTTTTCCGCGCACGTTCAATCTGGGCGGTATTTCTGCTGACAGTTATTGTTGTTCTCTCACTGCTGAGCGGCTTTCGGATGATGACGGCCATGTTGTTTGCCATCGTCTTTGTAACCGCACTTCTCCAGGGAACTTTGACCATCCCTCGAGTAGTGACGGGGATCATCCTGTCGATCATCGGCTTGTTGATTCTGTACAAGATTTCCGACGAACTGCCCTATAACGTTCAACGGTCGATAAGCTGGCTTCCAGGAATTGACGTCTCGCGGGCAAGTGCCGAGGATGCGGCCGGGACGATTACCTGGCGCCTCGATCTTTGGCACGAGGCCCTCCGCTTCATTCCGGAATACTTTTGGATCGGCAAAGGCTTTTCCTACGATGCGAATCAGTTCCTCTCCGCCCGAACTGGCTATGCTTCATACGATGCGCTTAATTGGGCCTTCGTAACGGGCGCCTACCACAACGGTTACCTGAGCCTGCTCCTCTTAACGGGGATTTTCGGTTTTCTAACGGGTCTGCCCCTTTTAGTCCTCGCAACCATTCGCCATGTCCGTCTCACTCGCTCCGAATGGCTCGATCCTCGACTCCACCAATGCCATCAGGCCGTTATCGCCGCGCAAATCTGCTGGGCGCTTATTTATCTCAGCATCTATGGCGACGTGACGGCGGTCTTTCCCTCCTTCTTCTTTAACTGGGCCGTTCTTGAGGCGATCCGGCACAGTGACGAAAAGCTGTCCGCCACGGGCACGTTGGTGCCGTTGGAAGCAAAGGAAGATTATGCCTTCATCGATTGACTCCTCCTGTGGGATAGTCGCTGCGCAAGGCGACAATTTGCGAACCATTGTGGATAATTCTGCAAGTCCTGCATTCCCCCAAAAAATGAAGGTTGCTGTCGAGACGTCTTATTTGACAATTGGAAAGGGCGGCGTTGCCCGCTATATCCAACAGTTGATCGGCGCTTTCGAGCGACTGCATCTTGCGGATATCGAGATATTTCCCTTTTGCTTTCCCTTTGACAACTTTGAATACCGACAGCCCCGGCGAATGATCAAGACTGCGATGAGGGAGTTTATCTGGCAGCCCTTCATCGCTCCGATGCGAATTCGAGAGTGCGGCGCCGATATTCTACATAATACTTTCAGCCCAAGAATCGGCGTCCCTCGCGGCGTTGGCACCGTAAGCACGATTTATGATATGGGTTATCATATCAATCCATATCGCTTCCGAACCTGGACCCGGATTCGCGGACGCTATGATATGCAGGGATTTCAACATAGCGATGCCGTCATCTCCATCAGCCAGTCAACTGCGGATGACGCCATTCGACTGTTGGGACTTGATGCGCGTAGAGTTTATGTGATTCATCTGGCTGGCTCATTTTGTGCGGACTCAAGTGAAAGGCCTGTGGATCCGCCCATGCCTGAGGCGTTTTTCCTGTTTGTGAGTTCACTGGAAACGGGAAAGAACCTGAGACTGCTCAAGGATGTCTATCTTCTGGCAGAGTCCCGGGGCCAGCCCTTGCCACCGTTACTCATCGTCGGCAAGAGGGTGGAAGGGGTCGCCGGGGAAGGCCTCCCACCTGCAAACTGGCGCTACCTCGGACGGATTGATGACCCAGAGTTGGTGTTCCTATATCGCCGTGCGGAGGCGCTTGTTTACCCGAGTCGCTACGAAGGCTTCGGACTCCCCGTCCTTGAAGGAATGTCCTTGGGATGCCCGGTCGTCTGCTCGCCTCTCAGCAGCATTCCGGAGGTTGGCGGGGACGCTGTTTATTACGCGGATCAAAACGCGGAGTCCTATCTGGCCGCCTTGAGACTCGTGCTGCGAGAAAGAAATCTTCGAAATGAAAAGATTCAGTCGGGACTTTCACGCGCGAAGGTCTTTTCGTGGGAGAAATGCGCCCGGGAAACAGCAGATGTCTATCGCACAGTGCTGAATCGCTGAATCGTTCAAATGCGAATTTGTCTGATCGATCTTTGGGGTTTGGGTGATGCCACAATGATGACGTCCGCCCTGCGAGCCCTCACGAATCAGAATCATCACATCACTCTTTTATGCAAACCACAGACAGTGGCATTGCTTGCACCCTCATTTCCAGAGGTTGACTTTCTTACTTTCGATGCCCCGTGGACAGCCTTTCGTCGCAAATACGAATTATGGCGCTGGCCCTGGCGTCGCCTCTTTCAAATTATTTGGTTACTGCGAAACCGCTCTTTGGATATCGGCGTTTCCGTACGAAGAGATCCGCGCGATCATCTGCTCCTTTGGCTGACCGGCGCGCGACGGCGGCTTGGATTTGCGAAGCTTGGGAGTCGAATATTTCTGACGAAGGTAGTAAGCGCAAAAAGGGATCATCAACATACGGTCAACGACTGGTTGGACCTGTGCCGTGAGATCGTTCCGGATGCACCAATTCTTCCTCCACGTTTAAACACGGCAGCTTATGCTTCCTCCAAAATTGAAAGCGCTTTCGCCAATCTTGCGAGTCCGGTCGTCGCGTTGCATTGCGGCGCACGAATCGCGGTGCGCCGCTGGCCGACGGACTATTTCAGAAATCTCATTGAGCGGATGCGTGATCAATATGATTTCTCATTCGTCCTGATACCCGACACCGACGGCTACGGACGTGAGTTGGAATCGCTCGCGGATGCCGTCTTCGTGGATATTTCGATCGCCGAAATGGTCAATGTTATCGCTCGATCGGACCTTCTGATTTGCAATGACAGTGCGCCAGGGCATATCGCCGATGCCGTGGGAGCACCCTGCATTGCGATATTCGGCCCGACGGATCCTGTGCGCTTTCGCCCCTACTCGACGGAGAATCTCGTCGTTATTCGCGACATTTGTCCCTATCGACCCTGTTTCGATTACTGCAAATTTCCTGAGCCTTTTTGCCTAACTCATCTCAACGCAGACGAAATCTGGCCCGAAGTACGGGATCATATCGAAAGGCTTATAGATATTGGAATTCTGCCGTCGAATCTGCCCAAAAATGATTGTTGATGCAGACCACATAGCAACTTTTTCACTCTCGACATTTTTGTGCTTTCCGGTGTAGCAACCTTCCGTGTGAAAGGTTAATTTCCAGCCGTTGTTCGGCCGCTCCAGTGCGGTCGCAGCAAACCATTTGATCCGGCGCATTCCCATTCCGATGATTTCCTTGACTTTATTGAGAAATATCTCCACATCATCATGTAACAAACAAAGAACGCATCTGGAATGAAGCCCCAATTTAGACTCCTGTTCGTCGTACTGACTATCGTTGTAAACTCAAGTGCCGCCTTTGCACAGGCACTCGCTCCTATATATTTTGCGATACGCAGCGACTCTTCACAGGGTTCAGGAACTCTTACGGATCCTTTTAACGGCAAAGCAAAAACGCTAGGTGACTCACTTCCTTCCGGATGGGCTTCATGGTTTGATTACAACATGCACAGCCTTGGACCGAACACACAAGTGAATTTAGCATCAGGAACATACGAAACGCAAGGAAATAACGACGGGAATGCCACGCATGGCTTTCTTCTTCAACCGAATATTACACTTAGAGGTGCTGGGATGGGAGTAACGATAGTCAAGCTTGTGGGAATTAATGCGACAGCCGGCGGCACTCACATAGCGATCTCCAGTGGAGACTATGCGAAGGCTCCACTGCTCGCATCATTGGCAAATTGTGACAATGTTTCAGTGGAGAATATCACGGTTGATTGCAATTCGATAAACGTAATCGGTCAGCCTACAATAAACTCCTGGGATGCAGTCTATGGCGTCTTTTTATCTGGGAGCAATTGTTCTATTCGTGGTGTCGAAGTCGTTAATTCCTATGGACGACAAGTTGGCTCTGGTCCTTATGCCGAAGGTTTTGCATTGGAAATTACGGGCGGAACGGAAAATATCACAAACGCGGCAATTCAGAATTGCATCGTACGTAATCCTGTCGGAAACTACGTTATAGGAATTACATTGGCTGGCTATTACAACCCATCAGGCAACCCTCCTGCAAATACAACTGCATCCGGCATTGTTTCCGGAAATACTGTAATCGGGAATCCTTGGGTTGGCTATTCAGGAGGAAATACGGTAAGTTCTATATTTGCTAATAACATCGCTCAGGATGTGCGATTTGGCTTTCGGCAGGATACGGGACAATTGAATCGAGTTACATTTAACAACAATAGCTTTGTAGGTTCTGAATCGGCGTTCAATTTAACCCTTCAAAACGCCGGTTTTTTGAATTCGAAAATTATCGTCTCTAACAATACGTTCTCTGGAGAAGTTGCCGGACAATTTGATGGAGATGGTAGGGGGGTAATCAATCTTAACGCTGTCGGGGGTGCGCAAGTAAGTGACATCACATTCCAAAACAATAGCATCTCGTCGTCAAACGCAAATTACCCTGCAATTTACCAATACCCAGGATCACAATATTCGAAGATTACGTATAGCAACACAACAACGACACTCTCTACGACTTTTCAGCCGGGTACGACAATAGATTACGGGAACTCCGTTGGCGGCTCTCCATCATATAACATCCTCAATGCCAACGAAGTTCGAGTTGCTGCCGACTCTTGGCCTAGCTACAGACTCATCGGAAGCAATGCCAATGTAAATGAGCGCTGGTGGGATATTTTTTACGATGTGTTCAATAGGCAACTCACTGGTCGCTTACTGAGTGATGATGGGCAAGCTACAGTCGATTGGTTACGTGTGAGACGTAATCAGCTAACAGCGACACAAATAGATTTTATTGCATCAAATAGCATTAATATCTACGGTGTGCTTCGCCCCCAAACTGGACTGACCGTTACAGGGAGTACTACGCTCTCCAGCCTTACAGCGACTGGGATTGCAACTGTTGCGGCGCTCAATGTCGGTGCGGGAAGTACGGTAACTAAAACTACTTCGTCAAGTCAGTCGCTAAATATTGGAAATGTCCCAGCCAATGGTGAGGCAACGTTCGCCTTTACTTTTTCAGGCGCTGCTCTATCAGGCGGCACACCGGATGTATCAGTGACTTGGGCGAGTCCATTGCCAACCAATCTGGTTATGAAAAGTGCATCAGTTACGAGCGACGGCGTGGTCTCAATTGCATTCCGGAATTTGTCTAGCGCAACGATAAACCCGGGCTCTCGTCTTTGTCGGATCACGATAACTAACTTCTGATTGCTCAATTCGCTTTTTCGAGATCACTTCGACATTTGGCCATATATCCAGTCATACGTAACGTAAAGTCCATCGCGAAGCCGTGTGGAAGGCTCCCAGCCAAAAACCTTCCTGATAAGCGTGTTGTCACTGTTCCGGCCGTTGACGCCTTTTGGCGCGTCGAGATTGTAACGACGGGTTAATTTGATTCCCGCGATTTCCTCAACGAGATCGACCAGTCGATTGATGGAAACGAGTTCGCTGCTGCCGATATTGATCGGCTCGGCGAAATCGGACTCCATCAGCATGCGGGTGCCCTTGATGCAATCGTCGATGTATTGAAAGCTTCGGGTTTGCCGGCCGTCTCCCCAGATTTCGATTTCGTGGCGTCCGGTCAACTTCGCCTCGATCACCTTGCGGCAGATCGCCGCCGGGGCCTTTTCCCTCCCCCCGTCGTAGGCGCCATGCGGACCATAGACATTGTGATAACGGGCAATCCGCGTTTCCAGCCCGAAGTCCTCCCGGAAATGGCGGCACATTCGCTCGCTGAAAAGCTTCTCCCAGCCGTAGCCATCCTCCGGCATCGCGGGGTAGGCATCCTCCTCCCGGAGCGCGGTAACGTGGACCTCGGTCTGCTTGCCGGCCGCATAGACACACGCCGACGAGGAGTAAAAGAACCGGCGGACGCCGGCTTCTCGGGCAGCCATCAGAAGGTGCGTATTGATCAGCACGCTCAACATGCAGAGCGCTTTGTTCCGCTCAATAAATCCCATCCCGCCCATGTCAGAAGCCAGGTTGAAGACTTGATCCGCGCCGGTCAGGGCCTCGCGGCATGCATCGAGCCCCTGCAGATCGAGGACTTGCGCTTCGACCCCATCGAACGTCTGAAACCACTCGTTCAACGGCTTCTTGTCCACCGCACGAATGCGCGTATAGCCGTCCGCTTGAAGCGAACGGACCAAATGTCCGCCAATGAAACCACCGGCGCCGGTGACGACAATCAAATCCGTATTGGACATAAAGACAACGTATGGCAAATGGCCCGTGAGCTGGATCAAGGCTCGATGGAATAACGCCTGAGCCCGAGGAGTTGCATGAGGATTTTCACGACAAACAGCGAATTATACACCGTATAGCGATACCAGAGGCGGCGGGGCTCCTGACACAGCCGGAAAAGCCACTCGAACCCACTGCGCTGCATCCAGAGGGGCGCCTGCCGTTTGCGTCCCGAATGCATATCAAAGGCCGCGCCCACCCCGATCAGGAAGTTGCAGGAGAGGCGCCCGAAATGCGCCGCCATGAAGCGCTCCTGTTTCGGCGTGCTGAGGCCGATCCAAATAATATGCGGCGCCGCGTGCCGGATAATGTCTTCCAGCTCGGATTCTTCATCCTCCGTGAGTGGGCGAAACGGCGGGGTGTAGATTCCGCAGACGGTCGTGCCGGGGAACCGCTGGGTGAGCAAGGCCTTCAATCGTTCGGCAACGCCCTCCTCCCCTCCGTAAAGGAAGTGCCGCACTTCGCCGTTCCGCGTCGCGTGGAAAATGTCGCGCATCAAATCGGGACCATAGACGCGATTCATCTCGCGGTGTCCCTGCCAGCGGCCGACCCACGTCATCGGCATTCCGTCGGGCGTGACCAGCCAGGCCCGGTCAAAAACGCGATGCAACTCCGCGTCAGCCTGCGCCTCCATCACGCCATGGACTCCGGTCACTGTGATGTAACCGTGATCCCCGTTTGCAACGCCGGAAAGAATCAACTCGACCGCCTGCGACAAGTGGATCGCGCCCACGCCGATCCCCAAAACGTTCGCACGCGGGACAGGTGCGCGCTCAGTCATCTGCGGAAAAAATCCATCTTCATCGGGCGAATCAAGGATATTATGGCGGTCATGTTGGCAATCCCGCAGCGTTGGCTCTGGATCGGAAGCGCGTCGATGTTTTTCATCTTCGGTGCGGTGGGGACGATCTTCGCGGCGCCGGAATTCCCGCGAGTCGTTCACATCGCCGCCCGTTCCGACGGCGTTCCCGGCAAAGGCACCGCAGACGATCCGTTCAATGGGAGCACGCAGTCGAAATTCGACGCGATCATGCGAAAATGCGGCTCCGGAAGCGATATCATCCTTGGACCGGGGACGTTTCTGACAAAGGGCAACGACGACGGCCACGCAACGGACGGATTCTTTCTCCAGCCGAAGACCAGGCTGCGCGGCAGCGGCAAAGGCGTGACGGTCGTCAAACTGGCCGCATTGAACTTTGCAGAAAACATTCACGTCGCCATCTGCACGGGAGCCTACGGGAAAGGTGGCGGACGGCCGGTCGATCACGACGACGTGACCGTCGAAGATCTCACCGTGGACTGCAATCCACGCGGCTTGAAGCTCGCTCCTCCGAACAGCAACGCTGCCACCTACGGCGTCCAGTTGTCGGGAAGCAACGCCACCATTCGCAATGTGGAAGTGATCGGCGCCTATGCGATGTCCGGTCCATTTGAATCGTTTGCGATCGGGATCTTTGCAATGACGAAAAACACCGATAGCGCTCTCATTGAAAACTGCACCGTGCGCGAAGCCAATGGTGACTATGTCACAGCGATTATTTTGGGGGGAGATCGAGGCTGGACGGCATCCGGACGTCTCACCGGAAATACGGTGCTCGATACCGCATGGGTGGCGTATTCCGGCGGTGGCACGACAAATTGCATCTTTTCCGACAACATTGCGGACCGCGTCGGGTTCGGCTTCCGTTTCGATACCGGGGAATTTTCCAATGTAATCTTCAGCGGAAACGCGTGGCACGCCCGAAAATCCGCCGTGCTCCTCACGCCGCAGATTCCGGCTGCCCGAGTCGGAGACGTACTCATCACGGGAAACATTTTCAGCTCCGACGAAGAACCGGTCGTCTCGCTCAGGAGTCTGAACGCGACTCCCGTGAAGGGAATTTTCATCCAGGGAAACGTGCTGCGATCAAGTCGCAGTGGCAATAAGGCGGGGCAGATTGAGAGGAATTCTGCCAGTCGTTATTCGAATGTTACCGTTACCGGGAATCACACGAGCCTGCCTTTCGATTTTCCCGAAGTCAGTCACGTACGATTGTCCGATGTCCCATCGCCCCCTCCGCCCGAGAACAAGACAAAGTCGAGATAGGGGCGCGATCTTCGCCAACGTCGCAGACCTTAGCGGCTCGGCCGAATCCTCCTTGTCCGCAGGGACATCCGCTCGTAGCGTCCACAATCCGGCATCGTCCTTCCATTCGATTGTGAATCCATCATCCGCTGATCCCACTCTTCGGGACCTCCCCGCAGCCAGCCGGTGGATTGCCGTTGCGCTGATTGCCATCACCTTTGCCGCCATTTACGCTGTTGTCGGCTATCTTACCGCTTATGGGCCGCACCTGTCCGTCGCGCGGAGCATGCTTGCCCTCTACCATTACGAGGAATGGACGCACTGCGCGCTGGTGCCGTTTATCGTAGCCGGACTTGTTTGGTGGAAACGGCGCGAGCTGGCCGAAATCCCGGTGCGTCCCTCCACGCCGGGCCTGGTTCCCGTCGCCGCAGGTTTCGGCTTTTTTTGGGTCAGCTACCGCCTGGACGACATTTACTTCGCGTTCATTTCGGTGCAATGCCTGACATTTGGAACCATCGTCTTTTTCCTTGGCTGGCGATGGATGCGCGCCCTGCTCTTTCCCTGGCTGTTTCTCATTTTTGCCTGGCCGCTTTTCTTTCTGGATAACGTCATCGCCTTTCCCCTGCGGATGGTCATGTCGGCCCTCAGCACCGGCGTGCTGAATGCACTCGGCATGTCCACAATCCAGGTTGGCACCTCGATCCAATCCGCGCCCGACCCGCTCTCCGCGCTCGCAGCGGGCCAGCGATTCCAGGTGGACGTGGCCGACCCGTGCAGCGGCATGCGGTCCCTGTTTGCGCTCACGATGGTCACCGCGCTTTATGGCTATTTTACGATGCGATCCGGCTGGAAGCATCTCATTCTCTTCCTCTGCGCAGTCCCGCTCGCGATCCTGGGAAACCTCGCCCGCATCCTCATGCTCACCGTCGGCATTTTGATCCTCGGTCCGAAAGTCGCCATCGGCACGCTGG
Source organism: Terrimicrobiaceae bacterium (assembly GCA_028713285.1). Classification (GTDB taxonomy): domain Bacteria; phylum Verrucomicrobiota; class Verrucomicrobiia; order Chthoniobacterales; family JAATET01; genus JAATET01. The sequence continues at coordinate 29,214 of JAQTOP010000015.1, read as the reverse complement.
AAAGTCCTTCCTTTTACCACATGTTTTCCGGGTTCTTCGTCTTCATCGTCGCCCTGGGCGGCATGCTGCTGATCGCATCGACCCTCAACCGCGACCCGCGGACCTGGGGCCAGCACTTGAAATCGATTGTTCATCGGGATCCGCTCCAAACTCCGCCCAAGCCTTCCAGCCACGCCTCGGCTGAGGCGGGCGATATCTACTGATGGAACAGGACGTGAAGGACATCGGAGCCCGGATCGGCGGTTCGTGGCTGCTTCGCGGAGCCGTCTTCGCATTGCTTGGCCTTGCAACCTGGGCGCTCTGCCATGTCACGCCGCCTCCGATCTCGCTGGCGGAGCCCGGGGTCGTGCTGGATTTGCCGGAATCCGTGGCCGGCCTTCGCGGAAAGGCGGAGCCCCCGAGGCCGGAGGAAAAGTTTGGCCTGCCCGCCGATACGCAATTCGCCAAGCGCGTGTATTCAGGATCGGCGGCGGAGACGCTCACCGCCCAGATCGTGCTGAGCGGTGCGGACCGGCGCAGCATTCATCGGCCCGAGGCCTGCCTGCGGGGGCAGGGATGGACGATTCAAAATGGCGGACTGGTGCCGATCCGCCTCAGCGATGGAAAGCAAATGGACGTGATGAAACTGATCATCGACCGCCCGATCGAATCGCCCGACGGAGGAAAACGCATCCTCCGTTCGCTGTATCTCTACTGGTTTGTCAGCAAGACGCTCACGACACCGCTTCACCGCGAGCGGCTCGCCCGCACCTACCTGGATCTACTCCTGCACAACCGATCCCATCGGTGGGCATACATCATCGTGAGCGCCCCGGTGCTCCGGGGCTTCGTAACCGGAGGCAAGGATGAAGCCGAAACCCTGGACCTGTTGAAAAGGTTCATCGCCGAGGCGGCTCCGCAATTCCAGCGGGTGGAATCGCCAGCCGCCGACACGCAGAAGGTGGCGCTGTAGCGGCAACTCAGCCGCTATCCGGATGACTGGTCCACAGATTGCTCGGATTTCCGCAGATCAAGCCTGAAGTGCGAAATCGACCACGGATGGCACGGATCCCACGGATGCAGAAAATTCGTTCAACGTCCGCTTTCGGCGTGAGAAAACGGCCAGCCGCTTATCGATATTCCGGAAAGAACGGATTGTGCGCGCGCTGCTCGCCGACGGTGGTCAGTGGGCCATGGCCTGGTGCGAGGATCGTCTCGTCCGGCAGCGAAAAGATCGCCTCGCGGTTGGTGCGCAGCGCATCGGCGTAGGAGACCGCTCCACCGCCCATCGAGCCGGCAAACATTGCGTCGCCGCACACCGCCACCGGCAGCGCCAGGCCGCGCACGACGTAGGTGACACCGCCGCGCGCGTGCCCGCACGTGAGGCGCGCCTCGACCGAAAGCGCGCCGACAGAAAAGGTTCTTCCTGGCATGAAAACCTCCGCGCCCTCGACCTCGTCACCTTTCGGACACCACGCCTTCGCTCCGGATTTCTCCATTAGCCGGTCGAAATCGTAAATATGGTCGCCATGGGAATGCGTGATGAAGACCTGCTCGATGCGCGCGCCGATCTTCGCCGCGGCATCCAGCATCTCGCCGGCATCCGTGCCCGTGTCGAAAACGGCTGCGGCGTTGGATTCCGGATCCCACACGAGGTAGGCGTTCACGGTCATATCCTCGAAAGGGGTGTTGAACTGCCGCAGCCCTTCCACGCCGACCGGCGCAGGGACGTAGGTTCCCTCGCCCAGCGCGACGACACGATCCGGAGACAGACCCAGGGATACAGCGACCGCACGGGCGGCCGCGGCGTCGAATTTTCCGTCGATCAAGGCGCGAATCTGATCGATCTCCACGCCACTTTCGGCGGCAAGTTCGGAGGGCGATTTCCCCGTGCCGCGAAGCGCTTTTCCTAGCACGTCGTTGTATGCATCTTCGAGAGGTAGAGCCATGGCGCGAAAGCTACGAAACCGGCACACGGAGGGCAACACCTATGGCCCGCGCACGTTGATCTGGTAGCGCAGGATGAAATAGAGGGCGAAAAATCCCGCGAGGGTCGTGACGATCAGGACGCCGGTGTTGAACGTCAGCACGCTCGCGCGGATGCCGAAGTATTGCTTCACGGGACCGAAGAATACGTTCAGGTGGCTCTTCCGGTTTTCGTCCAGGCGGTAGTCGAGCTGCTCCATCTCGGCCTTGGACACAAGGTCGGTGACCTTTTGATTCACATACAACTGCTCCGCCGTGATCGGGCCGCTGTGGGCGTCGATCGCCTTCGGATCATACGGCGCGCCCGCAATCACACGGTCGATCTGGCCGAGCGCCTGATCGATCTGCGCGGCGGATTTGCCCTGCAGCCCGGAGACGAGCGCGAGGAGTTCCTTCAAGTCGTCGAGCCGCTGCTCGTCCGCCACGCTTGCATTGCGATGCGTGGCGAGCGCGCTGATTTCGGATTGAATCTGCTCCTGCCGCCGGGTGAGTGGATTCAATTTTGCCTCCGCGTAAATGAGCGCCTCATACGACCAGCGCATCGGCATGAATTCGCAGATGAGCGGCACCTGCAGGTCGCTGCGCGGCGGCAGCGCGCTGTCGGGATGCTGCGTGAACCACGTCTGCACCGTGTAAACGAAATCGAGATTGCGGTTCATCTCCTCATACTTGATGAGGGCGCCCCCGAGGATGATCTGGGGAATGAGGACGGCCGGGATGATGTTGACGGCGGTTTTCCCCTCCGGCACGAGCGCGGAGATGATGAGGCCGATCGCGATGCCGCTCACCGCCGTGAGAAACAGCGCGACGAAATCGATCCAGAACATGCCGCGCACGGCGAGCAGCCAGTTCCCGAGCAGCACGAAGGCGGCGCACTGCGCGACCGCGAACAAGGCGAGCGTGAGCCCCTTTGCCGTCACGTAATATCCGAGCCGCACGTTGAGGTTGCGCTCGCGCAGGAGCACCGGCCGGTCGCGAATGATGTCATCCACGCTGTTCGTGAGGCCGAGGAACATCGCGACGACGAGCGCGAGAAACAGGTAGGTGGGAATGTGGTAGGCGGAGGCAAAATCGTAGGTACCGCCTTCGACGCTGTAGCGCAGCACGACGCCGATGAGCAGCGCCAGCAACGGCGCCTCGACAATGGTCGTCAGCAGGTTCGCGCGGTTGCGGAATTTGCTGATGAATGCGCGCTGCAAAAGCGTCGTGAACTGGCTCCACTCCTCGCGCCAGCGGATCGGATCGCGCCTGCGCTGGAAAGGTGGCGCGTTCGCGGCGGCGGCCGTCGCATCGCGTGTGATCGGCGCCGCGCGCACGTCCTTCACGAGCCGATACGATTCGTATTTGTCGCGCCAATAGTCCGGCGAATACCGGCGCGCGGGCACGAGCTGGCCGCGGCTGTTTTCCTCGAAAATAATGTCGCCCGAGAGATCGCGCAGCGGCGTCTCCAGCACATCGAAGATGAACTCCGGCCGCGCGGTGTCGCCCACATCCGTCGTGCCGAGCGCGGTGCCGTAATGTTGCACGTGCTCGGCATCCGCAAAGTATTGCAGGGTCTCGTGCGACGTGCCGAAGAACACGATCTTGCCGCCCTTGTCGAGCAGCAGCGCCTTGTGGAACATCTGGAAAATCCGCGACGTCGGCTGGTGGATCGTCACGAGCACGATCTTGTTGTGCGCCATCGCGCGGATGATCTCGATGACGTGCTCGGAGTCCTTCGACGACAGGCCGGAGGTCGGCTCGTCGAAGAGGAAAATGTCGGCCGAGCTGATCATGTCCAGGCCGATGTTCAGCCGCTTGCGCTCGCCGCCGGAGAGCGTTTTTTTCTGCGCGCTGCCGACGACGCTCGTGCGCCGTTCGTTGAGACCGAGTTCAGCGAGTTTGCCGTCGATGCGGCGCAGGCGCTCGCGCCGCGAGAGATGGGGCGAGCGGATGGCCGCGGCGAAATCGAGATTCTCCTCGATGGTGAGGTGCTCGTCGAAGGCGTCGTATTGGGGCACGTAGGTCACGTAGCGGCGCAGGGAGTCGTAGTTCGCGTAAAGCGAGCGCCCGTTCAGCAGCACCTCGCCATGCACCGGCGGAAATTGCCCCGCGAGCATGCGCATGAGCGTGCTCTTGCCGCAGCCGCTCGCCCCCATCACGCACACCATCTCGCCCCGCTGGACGGTGAAGGACAGTCCGTCGAGCGCGATCTCTCCATTGCGGAAGCGGCATACGACGTCGCGCACCTCCATCGTGCGGATGATGTTGCGCTCCTCCTCGATGAGCCGTTCCGTGAAGTTGCAGCGCAACACCTGTCCGGCGTCCACGCGAATCGTGTCGCCGTCGGCGAGCGGGGCGAAATTGCGCACGGGATTTCCGCGCACGAGAATCGGACGGTCCGCCTGCAACACCTCGACACGCCCCACCTTGCGGTCGTAATCGCAGTAGATTTTCAACAGCACGTCGCCGCCCGTGCCCGGCGCGAGCAGGATGTCGCCCTCGTTCAGCAGGCCGGGATTGTTCGAGACAAGATACTCCGACTTCGAGGCCTTGAGCTGGAACCGCCCGCCGTAGGAGCGCGCGCGGCGGCGCAGGTCGTCGATCTCGAGTTCGCTGTCGTCGTGGAAAATAATGCGGTCTTCGAGCGATGCCTCGACGGCCGTGCCTGAAGTCAGCCGCACTCCGTTCAGCACGGCATCCACGTCGCGAAGGGCGCGCACGCGGACCTTCAATCCGAACGTCACTTCGAGGCAACTGTCGCGCGTCTTGTTTTTTTCGAGGCGCACTTCGTCCTCGTCGTTCACGGCGATGTAGAGCTGCGGGAGCGAGACGTTTTTCTTCGCGTTGAAGTAGAAGACGAGGTCCTGGTAGGCGATCACCTGCTCGTCGATGATGATGCGCTGGCCGGGATAGAGCCGGCAGAAATCGTTCGGCTTGAGCAGCCGGCCCTGCACGATGAGGTTCCGACCGCTCATGTTCTTGAGGATGATCAGCTCGTGATAGCGATACGCGAGCAGCCGCTCGTCGCCGGTGAATTCCTTGAGCGTCACGTCGGACCGCCCGGGCGCGCCGAAGGTCACGGCCTCGAGGGGCGAAGCGCCCTGCTGGTAAATCTGCGTGTCGCCCTGCTCGTTCGCATTGAGCTGATAGACGATGTCGATGGCCTGCGCGGCCATCCCGAGCTGCGCCATGAACGAGTAGTAGGCGATGACCTGCTCCTGCTTGAGGCCGGCCTTCGAGATCAGGTCGTAGAGCTGGACGCCGAGGAGAATCTTGCGGTCGTCGCTGAGCTGGTTCGCGAGCTTCTGCGCGATGGCGTTGAGATCCTGCTGCTCGTGGAGCGCGTCGCGGAAGAGCTTGCGCAGCTCCGAATACACCGTGTCGGGATAATCGTAGCGCAGGAACCCGAGGCTCGAGTCGATTTCCTCCTCGAGCACCTCGTTCTCGGAGCGCGCAAATGCCGCGAGCACCTTGATGAGCGTCGGCAGGAGGTTCGGCCCCTCGGAAACCGTGCGCGGCTTGCGCATGAGCCGGCGGGAGAATTGCCGGGTGCTGGATCGAACCCGCGAGACCAGCCGAAAGAAGCCCTCCAGCCTGCGATGAAGCAGTTTCGGGGTTTCCTTGGCGACGACTTCCACGGGTGAACGGTAGCACGAAGAGAAAACCCCCAGCAAAGGCCATTTGCAAGAGAGGGATTGCGCGAGCGCGATTTCGACGGGATACTGGCGGGCTCTATGATTACCGGCCTATCCGACCGACAGACCGACGACAGCTCCGCTTCCGCCGCAGCCGATCCCGTGGAGAACCTGCGGGTGCGCGGGCTCACACGCCTCATCACGCCCACCCAGATCAAGGAGCAGCTTCCCGCCGCCTCCGCCTCGCTCGGGACCGTTCTCTCGGGCCGCGCCGCCGCCCGCCGCATCCTCCAGCGCGAAGATCCGCGCCTGCTCGTGGTCGTCGGCCCCTGCTCCATTCACGATCCCGAGGCCGCGCTCGACTACGCGCATCGCCTTGTCGCCCTGCGCCGCGAGCTGGCGGCCCGCTACGAACTCGTAATGCGCGTCTATTTTGAAAAGCCGCGCACCACCGTCGGCTGGAAGGGACTCATCAACGATCCCCACCTCGACGATTCCTGCGACCTCGCGCACGGCCTGGCTCTGGGCCGCAAGCTTCTCCTCGACATCACCGCGCTCGGCCTTCCGGCGGCGACCGAGTTCCTCGATCCCATCATTCCGCAATACATCGCGGACCTCGTCTCCTGGTCGGCCATCGGCGCCCGCACGACGGAATCGCAAACGCATCGCGAACTCGCGAGCGGTCTGTCGATGCCGGTCGGTTTCAAAAACGGAACCGACGGCAGCGTGCAGACCGCGATCGACGCGATGAAGTCCTCGCGCACGCCGCACAGCTTCCTCGGCATCGACCAGGACGGCTCGACGAGCATCGTCAAAACGACCGGCAACCCGCATTGCCACATCGTCCTGCGCGGCGGTCGCGACGGCACGAATTACGAACCGTCCCACGTCGCTGCCGCGACGGCGAAACTCCGCGGCGCGGGCCTGCCCGACGCGATCATGATCGATTGCAGCCACGCAAATTCCGGCAAGGATCCCGCCCGCCAGCATTTCGTCTGGGAGAGCGTTCTCGCCCAGCGCGCCGCCGGCTCCCAAGCGATCATCGGCGCGATGCTCGAGAGCAACATCCACTTCGGAGCGCAGCCGTCCGACGGCGATCCCGGCAGCCTGCGTTACGGCGTGTCGATTACCGACGCCTGCCTCGACTGGGAGGCGACGGCCGACCTGCTGCGGGGCTAACCGCCGGAACATGCGCGTCCGCGACGTCGAGTTCGCCGCGATCGACTTCGAAAGCGCCGGCGTCGCACGCGGCCAGACCGATGTGCCGATCCAGATCGGCATCGCTATCCTGCGCGGCGGCGGCATCGACGCATCCGAATCCTTCCGCAGCTACCTGCATTCGGATCGTCCCGTCGCCTGGGGCGCGCGGAAGGTCCACGGCATCCAGGATGCCGACCTCGCGGGAGCACCCGCGCTTCTCGCGCTGTGGCCGCAACTGCGCTCGCGGCTCGCGGGACGCTGGATCGTCTCGCACGGCGCGGGCACCGAGAAGCGTTTCCTGCGCGCGTTTCCCGGTCACGGCTTCGGTCCGTGGGTGGACACGCTCTCCCTGTTTCACGCCGCCCTCCCCGGCGTCGATTCGCATTCCCTCTCCGCGCTTGCCTCCGCCTGCGGCTGCGAGGCCGAGTGCCTCTCGCAACAAACGGGCTTCCGCTGGCACGACGCGCTCAGCGATGCGCTCGCCAGCCTCGTGCTGCTCCGGTGGTTGATCGCGCGCTGCCGGCTCGGCGACGAGCCCGCCGACATCCTGCTCAACCCCGACCGCGCCCGCTACTACGCGCTTCGATCCAGCCGTCCTCGGTGAGGAGGGCATCGACCTCCGCATCATGCGGCTCGACCGGCACGCGTTCGACGATTTGGCACGCGAAGCAAATCGCGATCCGTCGCGCGGCCAATGCGGGATCGGCCAGGAACCGATCGTAAAATCCCCGCCCCCGCCCGAGCCGCGTCCCTTCGCGGTCGAAGGCGACGCCCGGCACCAGCACGATTTCGGCCTCGCCCGCCTCGACCCGCGTCGTCTCATCCGCCGCCGGTTCGCGCGCGCCGAATGGTCCCCGCGCCAGCTCCCACAGCCCCTCGACGCGGTGAAAGACCAAGCGGTCCCCCTCGACGCGCGGCACGGCCACGCGCTGCTTCGCTCCGCGCGGCAGCCAGTCCGGCTCCGAGCGCATCGGCACAAAGCCGAAGATCATTCCGGAATAATCCGCCAGATGCGCGGCGATGACCGCCGACCTGGCGGCCCGCTCCGCATCCGTCATTGCGCGCAGCGTTTCCGCGACGCGCGCGCGCAGCAGTTGCTTTTCCGACACGATCATGGAGACTCCCGAGGTTAGTATGGTCCAGCGAATCCTCGCCAAAGAAATCCGTAAGGCGCGGCGAAAGATGGCTGTTACCGCCGGCAAGCGCCGCAGGAAGCGCCGCCCCGAGAACCATGCGTCGATGAAGCTCGGCGCAGGCTGGCACGAGAGGAATTTCCTCACCGAAGTCGTCATCCCGACGATGTTCACGCCGCGCAACGGCTCAAAACTCAAGCCGGAGTTTCCCGAGATCGGCGACGGCCAGGTCTGCATCACGTGGATCGGCCACGCGTCGTTCCTCATCCAGACGCCGCGCACGAGCATCCTCATCGATCCCATCTGGGCCAAGTGGCTGAAGGTCTTCAAGCGCATCAAGCATCCCGGGATCGAACTCCGCGACCTGCCCGCCATTGATCTCGTCCTCGTCACCCACGCGCATTTCGACCACCTCGATAAGAAATCCCTCCGCGCCGTCGCGGCGGACCAGCCCATCGTCGTGCCCGAGCACGTCGGCAATCTCGTCCACGGCCTCGGCTTCAATCGCGTGCATGAACTCGGACGCTGGCAATGCCTCGAACACGAGGACGTCAAGGTCACGCTCACCCCCGCGCACCATTGGGGCGCCCGCCTGCTGCACGACTCGCACCGCGGCTTCGGCGGATTTTTGATCGAGTTCGCCGGACGCTCGATCCTGCACTGCGGCGACAGCGCCTACGCGGCCGGGATGTTTCCGCAGATCGCCGACCGCGCGAATGTCGAGATCGCGCTGCTGCCCATTGGCGCCTACGACGCGCCGACGAAGCGCAATGTCCACATGAACCCGGAGGAGGCGCTCAAGGCCTTCGCCGAGCTGCGCGCGCGGACGATGATCCCGATGCACTACGGCAGCTTCCGCCTCAGTTACGAGCCGCCGCACGAGCCGCCCGAGCGGCTGCTCGAGTGCGCGCGGACGCTTGGCGTGCTGGAAAAAGTTCACCTTCTCACCGAGGGGCGGCCCGTCTTGTTTTAATCGCGCCGGAGCGATCGCGTGTGGCAGTATGCGCCGCGCCACATGGTCGCCTACATCCTTCGCCGCATTGCCGCGCTCTGCGCCGTGCTCTTCTGCGTCGTCTCGGCCACGTTTTTCCTCATCCGGCTCTCGCCCGGCGGCCCGTTCGATGCGGAGCGCAAACTCCCCGAGACCATCGAGCGGCAGCTCCTCGCGAAATACAAACTCGATGGCACGCTCTGGCAGCAATACAGCGGCTACCTCGGCGACCTCCTCCACGGCGACCTGCGCCTCTCCACGAAATACCGCAACCGCAGCGTCAACGAAATCCTCGCGCAGACGCTGCCCGTCACGCTCACCCTCGGCTCGGCGGCCTTCCTCATCGCCACGTGCGCCGGCGTGTGGCTCGGCGCCTTCGCCGCCCTGCGTCACGGCGGATTCGGCGACACCGCCGCGATGCTCGCCGCCCTGCTCGCCATCTCGCTGCCGTCCTTCGTCATCGGTCCGCTGGCCATCCTCATCTTCGCGCTCTGGCTCGGATGGCTGCCCGTCGGCGGCTGGGGCGACTTCCCGCACCTGCGGCATCTGCTGCTGCCCGCGCTCGTGCTCGCGGCGCCCTACGTCGCCACCATCGCCAGGCTCATGCGCGGCAGCCTGCTGGAAACCCTCGGGCAGGACTTCATTCGCACCGCCCGGGCGAAGGGCCTCGGCGAGCCATCCATCCTCTACCGGCACGCGCTGCGCATCGCGATCCTGCCCGTCGTCTCCTACCTTGGCCCGCTCGCCGCGAATCTCCTCACCGGCTCGATCGTCGTGGAGACCATTTTCAACATTCCGGGCGCGGGCGGCTTCTTCGTAAACTCGATCTTCAACCGCGACGGCTTCCTGCTCGGCGGCGTGGTGATCGTCTATTGCACGCTGCTCGTGCTGCTCAATCTCGTCGTCGATCTCGCCTACACGTTCCTCGACCGGAGGATTCAGCTCGATGGTTGAGCCGGCGTCCACGCACTTCGCGACGCGGCTGGGGCGCAATCGCGTCGCCTCCGCGTGCATCGGCCTCCTCGGTCTGCTCGCGCTCGCCGCGATCGCCGGCCCGTGGTTTTTTCCCGCCGGTTATTCCGAACCGAGCGCCCTCCAATACGCCCCGCCCTCGTGGGCGCATCCCTTCGGCACCGACCTCAATGGCCGCGACCTGCTGCTGCGCGTTCTGATGGGCGCCCGCGTCTCCCTCCTCGTCGGCATTTGCGGCGCGGCCGTCAGCCTCGTCATCGGCACGGCCTACGGCCTCGTCGCCGGCTATCTCGGCGGGCGCATCGACGATGCGATGATGCGGTTCGTCGATATTCTCTACGCGATCCCACGGCTTATTTTCATCCTCGTGCTCATCAACGCCTTCAACCGCACGCTCCAGAATTTCGCCGCCGCGCGCGGCTGGCAGGGCCTCGTCGATTACTCGAGCATCGTCATCCTCGTCTTCTCGCTCGGCATCATCGAGTGGCTGACGATGGCCCGCATCGTGCGCGGCCAGGTGCTCGCGTTGAAGAGCCGTCCGTTCGTCACCGCCGCCCGCGCCCTCGGCCAGTCGCACATTCGCATCCTCCTGCGGCACCTGCTGCCAAACCTCCTTGGCATCATCATCATCTATCTCACGCTCACGATTCCCGCCGTCATCATCGACGAATCGTTCCTGAGCTTTCTCGGCCTCGGCATTCAGGCGCCCCAGGCCAGCCTCGGTTCGCTGCTCGCCGATGGCGTGGCCGCGATCAACCCCGTGCGCAACCTCGCGTGGATGATCGTTTTTCCGTCGGTCGTCATGGCGCTCACGCTGCTCGCGTTGAATTTCCTTGGCGACGCCCTGCGCGACGCGCTGGACCCCGGGCGCTGATGCCTGCTTGTTCGGCGCGGGCTCCGGTGCTACTCGTAGTCTGCCCGGAGCAATCCGATGCCCTCCCCAACGCAGCCCTGCAACGTTCGCATCCTTGTAGCCCCCGATAAATTCAAGGGCTCGCTCACCGCGCACGAGGCGGTCGAGGCGATCTGCCTCGGCATCGAGCGCGCGCTTCCCGAGGCGCACCTTCACAGGCTCCCGCTCGCCGACGGCGGAGAAGGCACGGCGGAGGTTTTTGTGAATATTTTCGGCGGCGGGATGGTGGAATGCGAGACGACCGACGCGCTCGGCCGGCCCATTCGCGCGCGGTATGGCTGGACGCCCAGCCTGCATCAGGCGGTGATCGAAATGAGCGCCGCAAGCGGCTTGTGGCGTCTGCGGGAGGACGAGCGCGATCCGCTCCGCGCGACAACCTTCGGCACGGGCACGTTGCTCATCGACGCCGCCCGCCGGGGTGCAAAAAAAATCCTGGTCGGTCTTGGCGGCAGCGCCACGAATGACGCCGGCGCCGGACTCGCCGCCGCGCTCGGTCATCGCTTCCTCGACGCAGGGGGAACTCCGCTCACTCCGGCGCCGGAAACTTTTCCCGAAATCGTGCGCATCGAGCGGTCATCTCGCATCTTCGCGCCCGAGATTCTCGCGCTCTCCGACGTGCGAAATCCCCTTCTCGGCCCGGAAGGCGCCAGCCGCATCTACGGTCCGCAAAAGGGCGCAACGCCGGCGATGGTCGAGACGCTGGATCGCAATCTCACCCACCTTGCCGACCTCGTGCAGCGGGATTTGCATTGCGACTTCCGCGACGCGCCGGGAGCGGGCGCGGCCGGCGGCCTGGGCTTCGGCCTGCTCTCGTTCTGCCAGGCGGCGCTCCGCCCGGGATTCGACACCTTTGCCGACCTCACGGGGCTCGACCAGCTCATCGGCGAGATCGATCTCGTGATTACCGGGGAGGGTTTGCTCGATCCGCAAACGCTCGAAGGCAAAGGCCCCGGCGGCATCGCCCGGCGCGCGAGAAAAGCCGGCAAACCCGTCATCGCCTTTGCCGGAGCCATCCGCGGCGAGGATCGGCTCGACGACGTTTTCGACGCCTGCTTCGGGCTGGCAAATGGCCCGATGACCGCCGCCGAGTCCATGCGCGACGCGCGGGATTTGCTGGTGCGTGCCGCCGAAAGGGTCGCTAGAGTCCTCTCTCTTTCCCAAAAATCGTGAGTCAAAAAATCGCTCTTCTTTTCGCCGGCCAGGGCGCCCAGACCGTGGGCATGGGCAAGGATATCGTCGTCGCCTCGCCCGCCGCCGCGGAACTTTTCAAACTCGCCGACGCCCAGCTCGGCTACGCGCTCAGCGCAGTGGCATTCGAGGGACCGGCGGAGGAACTCACCCGCACCGCCATCTGCCAGCCTGCGCTCTACGTCCACGGGCTCGCCTGCCTCGTCGCCCTCCGCGAGCGGCTGCCGGGCTTCACCTTCGGCGCGGCGGCCGGGCTTTCCCTGGGCGAATTCACAGCGCACGCCGCCGCGGGCACTTTCGATTTCGAGGTCGGTCTTGACCTCGTGGGCAAACGCTCCCGCGCCATGCAGGATGCCTGCGACGAGACGCACGGCGCCATGGCCGCGATCATTGGCGCCGACGAGAATGCGATCCGCGACCTCGCCGCCGCCGCCGACGTGGATATCGCGAACTTGAACTGCCCGGGCCAGATCGTCGTCTCGGGCGAGGCGTCGAAGGTGGCCCTCGCCGTCTCGCTCGCGAAGGAATACGGCGCCCGCAAGGCCGTCGAACTCACCGTTTCCGGAGCGTTCCACTCGCGATTGATGGAGTCCGCCTACCAGCGCCTCAAGGCCGCGCTCGAGGAAAGCCCCATCGGCACGCCGGTCGTCCCCGTTGTATGCAACGTCGATGCCCGGGCCGTCTCCGACCCGCAGGAAATCCGCCGCACGCTCGCCGACCAGGTCACCGGCAGCGTGCGCTGGACCGAGAGCATCGAGTATCTCCTGGACCATGAGCACTGCGACCTCCTCATCGAGATGGGTCCCGGCGGCGTGCTCGCCGGCCTCGTGGGCCGCATCCGCAAGGGAACGCCGATTCTTTCGATCTCGAATCTCGCCACGCTCGAAGAGGCCGTCTCCCGCCTGGCTTGATTTTCGCAAGGTTGGCCCGGAAATTGATTCATGGTCGCCACCGATCTTGCCGAAGAAATCCTGGAGCTGAAGCGCGAGCGCAATGCCGTGATCCTCGCGCACAATTACCAGGTCCGCGAGATTCAGGAGCTCGCCGATTATGTGGGGGATTCCCTCGGCCTCAGCTACCATGCCGCGAAGACCGACGCCGACGTCATCGCCTTCTGCGGCGTCCATTTCATGGGCGAGACCGCCAAGATCGTGAATCCCACGAAGACCGTCGTCATCCCCGACATGGATGCCGGCTGCTCCCTCTCCGACTCGTGCCCGCCCACGCAGCTCGCGGCCTTCCTCGATGCCAATGCCGCGAAAAACTACTACGTGATCGCCTACATCAATTGCAGCGCCGGCGTGAAGGCGCTGTCCGACGTGATCGTCACCAGCGGCAACGCCACCCGCATCGTCGAGGCCGCCCCCGCCGATCGGAACATCCTCTTTGTCCCCGACCAGAACCTCGGCTCGTGGGTGATGGAGCAGACAGGCCGCAAAATGGATCTCTGGCGGGGCAATTGCTACGTCCATATCGAGTTCACCCGCGCCAGCATCGGCAGGATTCGCGAGGCATACCCCGATGCCAAAGTCGTCGCCCATCCGGAATGCACCTACGCCGTGCGCCTGCTCGCCGACGAAGTCTGCTCGACCGAAAAAATGATTTCCTATTGCCGCGACACCGCCGCGGACGCGTTCATCATCGTCACCGAGAGCGGCATGCTCCACCGCCTGCGCCGCGAGATTCCCGACAAGACCTTCATCCCCGGCCCGACGGATGCCTGCGCCTGCGCCGACTGCCGTTACATGAAGATGAACACGCTCGAGAAACTCCACGACGGCCTGCTGAATCTCTCCCCCGAGATCGTCATTCCCGAGGACATCCGCGCGCGCGCCGCGCTCCCCATCCGCCGCATGCTCGAGCTCAGCCGCTGATCTTCGTGAAACGCCCCGTCCTGGTCCTCGCCACGGCCATCGCCCCGCTGCACGCCCAGCCGCCCGAGAAGACGCTCGCCGCCGTCATCGGCGACCGCGCGCCCGCAGCCATCCTGCGCGCCATGCCGGACGAGACTCCGCCGAATCAACGCCTCGCCGGCCTCACCTTCGTCGCGGGATATCAGGTCATCGGCCAGCCCGTCCCGCTCAACGCCGCGCAATCCGCCCGCCTCGCCGCCGTCGCCCGCGACCCTGCCGCGTTTGACGCCACCCAATTCGAGGAACACCTGCGCCCCGGCGTGATCTACCGTTTCGGCGCCGGCGCCGACGTCGTGGACCTGCTCGTCTGTTTCTCGTGCGACAAGATCGCCGTCGTTCCCGCAGGCGCGGACGCCATCGCCAGCACCCACCACATCACGCAGGCCACGCGCGACGCGTTGCTCGGCCTTGCGAAGGAACTCCTCCCCGGCGACGAAGCCATCCAGGAGCTGCCGCGCATTCGCAGCGCGCATGCGGTGCCGCCCCCGCCCGCCCCGGTTCCCAAGGACGCGCCGAAGCCCGGCAGCGGCGCCGGAAATTAGGATTCGCCCATCCATGCGCCCGATTCTCCTCTTTCTCGCAGGCGCGGTCGCGGCTGCCGGATCGATGCTGGTCTGGACCGCCCTCGTTCCCGATCCGAAGACCGGAGAGTTGGCCGAGCTACGGAAAGCTGGCGACGCTCAAAAGGCCGAGATCGACCGGCAGCACCTCGAAATCACCGCGCAAACCGGCGCGATCAACCGCCTGCAAATCCGGCAAACCAGCGCTCCCTCGCCCTCCGCGACGCCCGTTCCGCCCAAAGCGAACGCCCTGGCGAGTCTGGCCTCGCTCATCGACACCCCCGCGATGCGAAAGATGATGGCCGCTCAACGCGCGGGAATGATCGAGGACAACTACGCCGACTTGATCGGGAAATTCCACTTCACCCCCGAGGAACGCGCGCAATTCCTCGCCCTCGTTTCGGCGAAGGAGTCCATCGACATGGATCTCGGGATGAAGCTGCTGAAGGCGCCTCCCGGCGAACGTCAACAGCTCGTCACCCAGCAAAAAGCGGCAAAGGAAAATGCCGACGCCGACATCCGGGAGTTTTTCAACAACGACCAGGATTTCGCCACTTACACGGAATACACCGGGCAACAGGCCCAGCGCTACGAATTGAAAGCGCTCCAGCCGGGCCTGAAAGCCATCGATCAGCCGCTCACCCCCGCGCAGGAAACCTCCCTCATGGGCGTGCTCCAAAGCACGCGCAAGGCCTTCCATTTTTCCGCCTCCCAAGGCGACCCGACGTTGAGCGCCGACGCCCAGGCCCGGATGCTGGAGGAGCAGGCGCAATTGCAGCAGCAGGTCGCCGCGGGCGCGGCGGCGATCCTCACGCCCCAGCAGCTCGAGGTCTTCCGCAAAACTCAGGCGCGCCAGTTGCAAATGATGAAAACCGGCTTCGAGATGAGCCGCGCGATGCTCGACCACTGAACCTGGATTCCCCGGAACGACGACGGCGCCCGCCCTCCTACTCGACCAGCCCCTGCCGCACCGCGTAGCGGGTGAGCGAGGCGATGTCGTGCAGGCCCAGCTTTTGCATCAACTGCATCCGGTAATTCTCGGCCGTCTTGGGGGCGATGAAGAGCCGTCCGGCCACCTGCTTCGTGCTGAGCCCTTCCGCGACGAGTTGCAGGACGGTCCGCAGCTTTGGAGGGAGATCCTCGCCCGCCTTGCGCGAGCCGCCGTGGCCAGAGGTCGCCCGCACCTCGTCCATCGCCTGCGTCGCCAGAGGTCCGAAAAAGCTGAATCCCCGCGCCACCGCGCAAAATCCCTGCCGCAGCGTTTCGAGCGATTCCGTCTTGTGGACAAAGCCATGCGCCCCGCATTCCAGGCCGGCGCGGATGAGTTCGCGGTTGCGCGTGCCCGAATAGACCAGCACGCGCGCGCCCGGCCGCTCCGACCGCATCGCGCGGATCATTTCCGGCCCGCTCATCTCCGGCAGGGCCAGCCCCGCGATCACCATCTCGGGACTGTGCCGCCGAAACATCTGGAGCCCCTCGAGGCCCGAGCTGGCCTCCGCCGCCACGGCGAATGCGCCCTCCCGGTCCAGAACCAGCGCGACCATTTCCCGCACGGAGACCTGATCGTCCACCACCAATACCTGCGCCTTCCGTTCCTCAATCGTCCCAGCCGCGCATTTCATCTCGCTCGAGTAGTTAATTTTGGGGAGTGGCTTCGGCGGGGTCTCCGCCGCCGAACTCTCGCGAATAAAGGCACAATCGCCTTTCGCTGCCAAGGCCGGAATTGAGACGGGGGCGGCATAAACAGGGGGAATTCCGTCCACCGAATCGGCACATCCCTCCCCCAATTCGCGGCACTTCCCCATCTAGGCAATCGCTCGCGTTTCCCATCTAATCGGCTCTCTCAGGTCACCGCTGCGAGGCTTGGGACCCACCGCGATTCCTCTCCGATGACCCGACCCCTCGTCATTCTCCACGGCTGGAGCGACAACGCGGACAGCTTCCTTCCCCTGCGGACCTGGCTTGGGCAAAACGGATTCGCCCTTACGGAAATCTGGCTCGGCGACTACCTGTCGATGAACGACGAGGTTACCCTTTACGACCTGGGCTTCGCCTTTCGGCGCGCGCTGGATCGAAACGGCGTGGCCCAGGAGCCTCACGGCGGCGATCCCTCGAAGGGGTTCGACTTGCTCGTCCACAGCACCGGCGGCCTCGTCGCCCGGGAATACCTCCGCCAGGCCTGCTGCCATTCCGACGGACGGCGCGACGCGTCGCTCACCCCGGTCCGCCACATCGCCATGCTGGCGCCGGCGAATTTCGGCTCGCCGCTTGCGCGACTGGGCAAGTCCGTGATCGGGCGATTTTTCAAGGGCTGGGACTGGGATCATACCTTCCAATCCGGCGAGCGCATTCTCTCGGGCCTCGACCTCGCGGCCCCCTATTCCTTCCAGCTCGCGCTCGACGATCTCTTCGATCCCGATTTCCCGATCTTCTCCACCGACCACACGCTCGCGACCATCCTCGTCGGCACCTGCGCCTACCCGGGCATCAAATCCACCTTCCACGAGAATGGCAGCGACGGCACCGTGCGCGTCGCCACGGCCAACCTGAGCGCCAGCTATTTCGCTGTGGACTTTTCAGACCCGGCGGGCTTTCCGAGTCCGCGCTGGCGGGACCGCACGTGCAAGGACGTCGCCATCGCGATTTTCCATCGGAATCACGGGACGATCACCCAGCCGCCAAATCCTTCCGATCCCCTCCCGCAGCAGCAGGAATGGAGCGATCTCCTTCTCGCCGCGCTGCGCGTCGATGCGGGCGGTTACCTGGCGCACGTCCAGCGATGCACCGCCTTTACCTGTCAGACGCTGGCCGAGGGCCGCCAGGGGCCGCAGGAAAAATGGTATCACGAATACCAGCACGTCGTCTTTCGCGTGCGGGACCAGCACGGCCAGCCTGTGAAGGATTACGTGGTCGAGTTTTACGGCGGCAAGGGCGACGACGACCCCGTCATGCAGGTCATCCACAAGGAGATCATCGAAGTCGTCAACACGAACGCGGAGGACACCAGCCACCGCAGTTTCTTCATCGACACCACCGACCTCCGCACCTTTCTGGCGACCGGCCAGGAAGTCAACATGCGCCTCTCCGCCGCCCCGATTTCCCGCCGCATCCGCTACCGCAATCCCGACCACGGCTTCCCCGTTTTCTCGGACGCAAACCGCCTCTTCATCCGTCCCAACGAGCCGATCCTCGTGGACGTCACGCTCCACCGCGATCCGGATACGGACAGCGCCGATCCCGGCGTGAACGTCTTCCGCATCCACCAATAAACCCCGGCAAAAATGAAATCCTCCATCCGCACGTTCCCCGCTCCGGCCCTGCTCATCGCCGCGCTGGCCTTCCTCTTGTGCTCCGGTTGCGTGAGCTTCGTCGCGTCCTACGATGCGACATTCGACGGGGAGGTGAGCGCCCTCCACCGGCGCACCGAGGTCTTCTTCGCCGACGTAGAACTCACCGGCAGCCGCTACCCGGCGCACGTCGAGTTCTACGCCGACGCCTTCGGCACGCTCGCCGCCCTGCGCGCCCGCGCCGAACTTTACGGCGCGCAGAAAAACGCCGGCACGCTCGCGATCCTCGGGGAGCTCGAAACCGCCTTCCGCCAGCTCGAGGCCTACGACCGCGCCGGCCCCATCCGCGGGAAGGGCGCGGAGGCCCTCCGCAAGACGCTCAGCATCGAATTCGCCGCCCTCGAGCAGGTCGAGCTTCATAAAAAATTCAGCGCGGGCGTCTCCGCGCCGCCATCCCGCTGACGCACCATGCCCGCACTCGATTCCGACGCGCTCACGCGAGACATTGCACAGGCCATGCTGGCAGCGCTGGGCCAGCACGCCCGGGCTGTGACCCCCTACGTCGAGAGCGAGGCCGCGAAGTTTGCCGAGACCGCCCTGCTCATCGAGACCGGCACGCTCAATGGCGACATCAGCGAAGAACAGGCCAAAATCCTTCTCTCCATGCAGGAGGGCGCCAGTCGCGCCGTGCTCACCTCGATCACCACGATCAGCGCCATCGCCGCGCAGGATGCCATCAATGCCGGCCTCCGCATCCTGCTCGCGGCGCTGAAAACCGCCGCCGGCATCGCCCTATGAACCTGTCCAACATCATCCATGCGACGACGCAGCCCTATTCGGCCCTGCGGCGTGAACTGAAATATCACAACTGGTTGTTCATCACGCGAAGCCTCGCCTTCGACATGCAGGCGCAGACGCAGAGCAACTGGTGCTGGGCGGCCACTTCGCGGAGTATCTCGCATTTCTACTGGCAGGCGAGTCCGTGGACGCAGTGCAAGATCGCGGGCGCGGAATTGAACCTGACGACATGCTGCCAGAGCCCGGTGCCGGATGCCTGCAATGTGAGCTGGTTGCTGTCGAAGGCGCTCACGCGAACGAAGAATTTCGTGAGCGTGACGGGGCCGGTGAGTTTCGCAACGGTGCGCGCGGAGATCGATGCGGGACGGCCCGTCGGCGCGCGCATCGGCTGGAGCGGCGGCGGCGGGCACTTCGTTGTGATCCATGGTTACACGCACGTCATCGGCGGCGAGGATTGGTTCGACATTGACGACCCGATCTACGGCAAATCGCACCTGAAGGTCTCCGACTTCACCAACAACTATCAAAGCACTGGCACCTGGACGGATACCGACTTCACCAAAAGCTACATCGATTTTATGGTCATCATTCCCATTCTCGTGAATCAGGAACTCCTGCAGCACATCTGGGAGCAGCGCGCTTTGCTGGGGGTGAAGGCCGGGCTTCCCGTCCAGGAGATCGAGCGCACGGAGGGGCGGACGCTGGGCCTCGCGCATCCGGTCTATTCGCTGGGCCTCGACGCATTGCACGACCACGCGGCGCCTGCGGCGCAAACGGGGATTCGCGTGATGGAATTCAGCGGGGAGACACCTCGGGCGTTTTACGATGTGGCGGATGCACAAGTGCGGCAGATGTCGGCGACGGGCGCCTACCTGCAATTGCTGCCGCGCGCGCTGGAAGTCGTCGCGGCGCTGCCTGCGGGCCAGCGGCAATTCGAGCTGCGGCTGCTGCGGGTGCCGGCTCTCAATTTCGAGGCGCTCTGGCTGCATTCCGGCGACGAAGCGGAGGACAAGGTGATTCCGCTGCGGGCCTTTCACGGCTTTGCGCCGATGCACGCGATTCCCTACCGCGAAGCGATGGAAAAACTGCGCCACGCGGCGCAGGGCGTGAGCAAACAGGACGAGTCCATGGGAGCTTGATTTTTATGCCAAAGAAAAAACAGACCGGCGCAGGGAAACCCGCCTCCAGTCCAGTCAAACCAGCGGCTCCGAATCCGACCGCGCGCGCGGAGGCCTCGATCCGCTTCACGCCGGAGGACAAGGCGACGCCGCCAAAGCCGTATTCCAGCCAGAAGTTTTTTGTCACGGGCCGCGCGCAGGACGTCGGCGAGATCCATCTCGAGGTGCCTCGCGAGGCGCTCCGGGAGGTGATCGCGCAGAAACAGGCGGCGGTCACGCACATCTACCGGACGCTCGACGGCATGCAGAAGGATTTGCGCGATTTTTTCCCGAAGATCACCGAGACGCTGCCGACGGTGGCGGACGGCATCCTGCTGAATCGCGACGGCACGCCGGCGGCGGGCATTTCGGTCGAGGCGCTCGCGCCGGCCTATTCGCCAGAGGAAAAAAAGGCGCACGGCGCGCAGGCGAACGTGCCGTGGACCGCGCCGCAGGATTTGACCGACGTGCGCGGCGGATTCCGGCTGAACCTTCCGCCCGTGCCGCTGCCGGTGGCCGGCCTGCGATTGCAACTGCGCGGGGAAAACGCGGTGATGGAACTCAACGTGAAGCGGGTGCAGCTCGCCGGCGCGCAGCTCGGCGTGATCCCGGTCGAGGGCATGCTGGCGCCGCTGCGGCAGGAAAGCGTCGTGGCGCGGTTAAAGGAAATCCAGTCGGACATTCTCGCGACGAGCGCGAAGGACGTGGCGGACCGGCCCGGGGATTTCGCGACCCCCGCGCCGCAGATGACGCTGGGCGAAGGCGATTGCGCCCGGCTCTTCCGCTCGAACAGCGGGGTGATCGACAGTTTTCGCTACTCGACCCTCATCCGGCTGATCGAGCCGCAGATGAACCAATGGCAGCCGCTTTTCCGCATCGGGCTGGAAGGCGACCGCTTCATTCCGTTCGCGATTCCGCACGCGGCGGACGGATTCTGGAATGCGGTCGGCGCGCAGGATGCCGTGGTGCACCTGCACGATCTCGGCAGGCTGGTGCTCGTGAATCGCACGCCGATCGACCGGCCCATCGATGTCTCGAATTTCCACCAGCAGATCGAGGAAAGCCCCGTGTTCCTGCCGAAGGCCTCGACGCTCGGGATGGGCTACATCGTCCACATGCAGCAGACGTGGATTCCGGCGGGCATGTCGCTCGGCGATCTCGTGTATTCCCTGCCGCTTGCTCCCGGCGAGCAGCAGCGCATCGCCATCGAGGAGAGCGTGAAGACGGCGAGCGAGCGGTCAGTCGAGACGTTCAGCCAGGACGAGTTTCAGGCTTTCAAGGAAACGCAGGATTCCTCGGCGCTGGCGACGTTCCGCTCGGCGTTTGACGAGGCGGCGAGCGGCGGGAGTCACGTGGATTCCTCGAGCCAGACCGGGAGCGTCGCGGCGGAGGCATCGACCGGCATCGTCGGCGCGATCTTCGGCGGCGGCGGGGTGTCGGGCGGCTATTCGAGTTCGTCGTCGAGCGGGAATACGAACAGTTGGCAAAACACGAGCCGGGATTTCACCTCGAACGCCGCGCAGAACATGCACTCGGCGCTCTCGCGCGTGGCCGCTGGCAGCCGGCGCGGCTCGCAGACGAGCATCCGCGTGGCGTCGGAAACGGAACGGACGCAGGTGACGACACGGATCGTGACCAATCACAACAAGGGCCACGCGCTCACGATGCAGTGGTGGCAGGTGCTGCGCCACTTCACGGTATCCTCGGAGGTCGATGACGTGCAGCTCGTCTGCTTCGTTCCGCTGGAGCTCGTGCAGTTCCTGCCGGAGGGCCAGCCATTCAGCCTGCCGGGAATGCCCGCAACGCGCGGGGAATTGCTCAAGCGCTACGCGATGGTGCTGCGCTACCACGACGTGCTTGCGCCTTTTTTCCGGCGCAATGCCGAACTCGCCTACGGCCTGCGGCAACTGCGGGACTTCGCGGCCAATCCCGAGGCGAAGCCGAAAACTACCGCCACCCAGCAGGACATCGTCCACTTTGCGATCAACGGAACGTTCATGCCCTTCGAGCAGGTCTTCGTCACGGTCGTCTGCAAAAGCGGCGCGCAAATCGGGCCGGTGCTGCTGACGGCCACTGGCACGTCGGTTGATTTGACGCCGGAAAAATTCAGCTCGCGCGCGGAGCTGATCGGCGCGCTCAAGCAGCATCGCCAGCCGCTCGCGGGCTTTGGCGTTCCAACCCCGGGTGTGACCTTGCAGGCGGACATTCCGCTGCCGGACTGGCTCGCGCGCACGGATGTTGCCCGCTTCGACGTCTCGCGCCAGTTCTCGTCCCTGAGCTATAAATTGAAACTGCCGCCGGTGACGTTTTCCAATTTCGCGGAGGTCGTGCAGTTGAGCCAGAACCAGACGATTTCGCTTTCGCCTGCGGAACTGGAAAACGAGCTGGGCGGGCCGTGGGTTCACGGCGGCAGCGCGACCCTGCCCGGTAATGTCAACTTTCTCGCGGGCGGACTCGGGTTCCTTTTCGGCACGCGAATGGCCGGAACGCTTCCGCTCGCCGCGCTGCGGATCGCGCCGGTGCTTTCGTTCTCCGACCTGCTGCGGATCGAGACGGTGTTTCATCACATCGTGCGCAACACGGTTTTCTACTCGAAGGCCGTCTGGGCCGCGCTCACTGCGGAGGAGCGGGCGATTCTGCTCGAGCGCTACACGATTGGCGTGCCGGCGGGCGGCGTGCAAACCGCGGACCAGGAAGTCCCGCTGCTGAATTGCGCGGCGAATCAAATCCTCGGCTTTTTCGGCAACGCGGCGATCATGCCCTTCGGCATCCCTCCGGATGTCGCGGCGAAAATGGAGGTCACCTCACGCGACATTCAGGACGCGCTGCTCCGCTTTCACCGGCAGGCATTCCAGCCGCCGCGCTCCTCGATCACGCTGCCGGCGCACGGCACGCTCGGCGAGGCCGTGCTCGGCTGTTGCGCTTCGGCGGAGAAGATCGACCTCACGCGATTTTGGAACTGGCAGGACTCACCGTCCGATCAAGCGGATGCAATCCCAACTTCCCCATTCCAGCCTCCTCAGGCCCTTGCTCCGGCAGCCGCCTCCGGCGGCGGTTCGGGCGTCGGCGGCGGCTCCGGTTCGGGCAGCATCATTTCCATCAACAGCCCGCCGGCCGCTCCGCAATCGACCGCCCTGCTGGAAGCCCTCATCAAGCAATCGCCCGACATCGCAAAGGAGCTGAATCTCACCGGGATCGAGACGCTGCAAAAGCAAATTGCCGCCGACACGCAAAGCGCCGCCACCGGCCGCGACAAGGCGATCGATGCGAACACCCAAATCCAGATCCAGGCGATGAAGAGCGCCGAGAGCATCGTGAAATCCGTCGCCGACGCAGCCGGCAAAGCCGCGGATGCCGGAGGCAAGGCCGCCGCCGGCGGCGTCTGAAACTTCCAAACCCTGCCATTCCATGTCTGATCCCGCACCCCTGCCCGCAGCAACCGCCGCCGCCGTCACCACCGCCGCCACCGACGTGATGAGCGCGCTCGCCGCGATTCTCCAATCCTCCGTTTCGCCCGACGCGCTCGCCGCGCAGAATCTGCTGCTGCGACGGCTCTCGACGGAGGGCGACGTTTTTTCTTCGCGCATTCCCGTGCCGAGAAACATCACCGAAGTCGGCGGCTATTTGAACCTGCTCGATACGCTCGGTGAAACCGTGATGCGCGAGCAGGCGCTCGCCTCGGCGCTCGGCGTCGCGGGGCCAAATCCGACGCCGGGATTTTCGCCCAGCGCGCCGGTTCTCTACGACGTGCAGCGGGCGAACGACCGCCCGGCCGGAGCCGCGCAGCCGACGATCCCGGTGCAGTTTTCGATTCGCAACGATTTCGCCGCGGCATTCGACGCGGCGCTGAAAACGATCCACGACGCCGGCTGCGCGCTGCCGATTCTTGGCTCGCCGCACCCGCTGCCGCCTGCCGGACCCGGCGCCACGCCGCCTGCGGATTTGCTGCCTTTTCTCGGCCGCGCCCTTGATTTAATGCCCACCGCCGCGCTCGTCGATCCCGATGCCGATCCGCTCGCCCTCGCGCAGGCAACCGGCACGACGAAACTCGAAGTCGTGGCCCGTCAGCTCAATGCCGCCGCGCCGAATGCCGCGTCGGTGACGGCTCAATCGTGGGACGCCTATAAGTGCGACGCGAATGCCTGCGCAACCGTCACCGCGAGCCGCACCTATCTGCCGCTCACGCCGATTCTAAACGCCGCAGGCTGGTATCAAAAAGCGCCGCCCGTGCCGGCGAAACTTTCGCAGCCCGGCGCATGGAACCACTGGATAAACGTCACCGGCCTCATCCCGAATGTCTCGACATTCGGCGACGAAATCCGCCAGCGCGTCACCCCCGGCGAGCTTGCCGCCTCCTCGCTCCGCGACGCCGTGACGTGGGTCTGGGACGGTCAGGGATTCAAAGCCGCATAGGCTGCAATGAAAGCGCGGGACGCCTGCCGTGTGGAGATGGAGCATGCTGTTCTCGCGACCCCGCGCTGCATGTTGCCCGAATAAACCGCGCCAACGCTTTCTCCATGCCGGCCATCCTCGATCTCCTCATCGGACTCACCTTTCTCTTCCTGCTCTTCAGCCTCGTCGTCACCGCGGCCAACGAGATCTGGCTTTCGTTCCTCGACCAGCGCACGCGGTTCCTTCGTCAGGGCCTGCGCGAGCTGTTTCACGAATACCACCACTGCCCCCTGCCGGGCTGGATCGCCTCGCTGCGCATCAAGCTTTTTGGAAAACCCGCGCGGCCCGCCGGCCCGGCAGCCGCCAGCCTGCTCGGCGATTTCTACGCGCACGGCCTCGTCAACGCGCTCTCCCGGGGGCAAAACGAGCGCCCGAGCTACATCGCGCCGGAGATTTTCGTGATCGCGCTCGTGGACCTGCTCATCAAGCGCGGCCCGCGCACCGCCGGCACCCGCTCGCAAAAACTCGCGGGAGGCATCGACGCCCTGAAGACGACGAACCCGCATTTCGCCGCCTCGCTCCAGGCGCTGCTCGACGCCGCCGAGGGCGACATTCAGCAGTTTCAAGCGGGGCTGGGCCGGTGGTTTGAAGACAGCATGAACCGCGTGAGCGGCTGGTATAAACGCTACGCGCAGCAGTGGCTGCTCGCCCTCGGCCTCCTGCTCGCCATCGCCTGCAATGCCGATACGCTGCGCATCGCGCGCACGCTCACGACCGATCCAAAAGTGCGGGAGTCGCTCGTCGAGGCCGCCATCCGGCGTCAACCGGAGGGCGGAGAACCGGACGCCGGCACGTTGCGGGCCTTGCAGAAATCCGTCTCCGAGCTTGGCGGATTCGGCATCCCGCTCGGCTGGGACGAATCCTCCTGGCTCTATTTCTTCAAGCGACCGGGCGGGGGACCGGATATCGGGCGCATCGTCACCGCGCTCTTCGGCTGGATCCTCACCGCGCTGGCCGCCTCGCTCGGGGCGCCATTCTGGTTCGACACGCTCAACCGCTTCATCAACATCCGGGGCAATGGCCGCGCGCCGGAGGAACCCAGGCTGCAAGCGAAGAGGACCGTGTGATTGCCATGGCCGCCTCCGACGACATCGCCGCGAAACTCGACGAACTCACCGCGAGCATCAAGGCTCTCGCCGTGAAGTCCGACACTGCACTTCAGGTCGGCTCAGGGTTGAAGTTTCTCGTCGGCACCGTGCTCGTCGGCGTGCTGGTTCCGATCCTCAACTGGCAGGTGCAGGACGCCCAGGTGAAGATCAAGCGCATCGAGAGCGATCGCGAGTTCGTCAGCAAACTCGCCGACAAGGCCCTCGATCCCAGCATCGAGACGCGCCTGCGATTCAGCCGCTACTTCTCCACCCAGCTTGGCGGCAAATGGGAGCAATATCGCGCCGATCTCGAGAAGGAACTCGCCGAGGCCAAGGAACAGGAAGCGAAAATCAAGAGCGATCAGCAAACGACGCAGAAAAAGGTCGAGACGCTCAACCAGGAAATCAGCCGCGCGGACGTTCCCGACCCCAAGAAAGTCGCCGAGCTGGAACAGCACACCGCCGAGCTGCGCACCATCGGACGCCAAATCCAAACGCTCAAACTCGACATCACCCCGCGGGAATTCCGCAACGCCGCCGCCACCGCTGCTCCGGCCCTGGCAAACAGCGGCTGGTGCTACGTGGGAACGTTGAAGGCCGGCGCATGGCTGGGCCAGACCATGGCGGTGGGCGCCAGGCTGCCCGCCCCGGGCGATCAGCTCGTGGTCACGACAAATGTTTTCCTGCGTGATGCCCGGCCGAGCGAAACCGGAACGCTCGGCAAATCGCTCGCCGCCGTCCTCCAGGGCGCGTCGCTGCCGGTGATCGAGGTCTATCAACGGCCCGACTCCGGCGCGGTGTGGATCAAGACGCTCGTTTCCAGACCCGATGACCTCGTCCCCGCCGACGCCGCGCTTTAACTGTTGCCGCACCGACCGCATCCCAATCCCTTGATCCATGAGCCGCCCGAAATCCGCAGAAATCCAGGTCCCGATGGCCATCGACGTGGACGGCGCTCCGAACTCCTACGGCCCCGACGATCGCCTCGCCCTCGACTACGAACTCAACGCCCACGTCGGCGCCTCCAAGGCCGGAAAGATCGTCGGCTATCTCACGAAAAACGACGACGGCAGGACCCCCATCGTGCAGGGACCCGACGATCCGTTCCCGGG
This sequence comes from Terrimicrobiaceae bacterium, assembly GCA_028713285.1. Lineage (GTDB taxonomy): Bacteria > Verrucomicrobiota > Verrucomicrobiia > Chthoniobacterales > JAATET01 > JAATET01. The sequence continues at coordinate 2,868 of JAQTOP010000015.1, read as the reverse complement.
ATTCTATATTTCCACCACGGGTTACGCGGACAAGAACAACCCCCGCCCCGCAGACCCCCGCCGCTATGTCAACGCCGCGGAAATCAACTACACCCTCCTCGCGAAGGCCGCGCGCGACGCGGGCGTGAAGCTCGGCGACTTTTGCGTCGTGCACAGCCTGCGCACGCGGCTGACCGTCTATGCCATCGTGGGTGACAGCGGGAACAGCAGCGGTGCGGAGGGCTCGCTCGCCCTGCTCCAGCGCCTCGGCTACGCGGTGACCAATGGCAAAAGCGGCGGCGAGGACGCCCGGAACATCGTCGTGCGCTACTTCGCGGGCACGAATCCCGAGCGGCGATTCTTTTTCTCGCAGGCGGAACTCGAGGCCGCGGCGCGGCCGCTTGATCTCGACGCGGATTTCACATCTTTCCATCCCGGCGACCCCGGCACGCTCGTGCTCGCGGCCATCGCCGCCAGCGCGCCGGTGACCGCTGGCGCAGTCAGCGGCGCGGCATCCCTTGTCGAACGCGTGCTGCCATTCGTTCCGCTCCGCCGCAATGAAACCGCCCTCGCCTATCCGAATCATCTCATCCGGCTCGACAGCGCCGACACCGCCGCAGTGCGCCTCATCCAGCAGCGGCTGCGCAACCTTGGTTACACGGAACGCACCGACGCCGGCGCGGTCGTTCCGTTGAACGTGGACGGCGGCTTTGGCAGCAACACCGCCGATGCCGTCGAGCTTTTTCAAATGCGCCACACCACGCTCAATGGCGATCCGCTGGAGGTCGATGGGATCGTCGGCTCGGAGACGTGGGGCGCGTTGTTCGGACGGGATACCGTGCATGCCTCGCCCGCCGCGCCCGACGAACCCTTGCTCGCGAAAGTCCTCGAGGTCGCTGCCGGAGAAATCGGCACGATGGAAAAACCGCCCGGCAGCAATCGCGGCGAGCGCGTCGAGATGTATCAACGCGGCGTCGGCATCGGCCCGGGCGATCCGTGGTGCGCCGCGTTCGTTTACTATTGCTTCGCCACCGCCGCGAAATCCCTCGGCGCAAAAAACCCGCTGCTGGAAAAAGCCTGCCGCACCGGCTGCGTGCTCACGCTCTGGAATCTCGCGCGCGCCAATGGCGTGCCCACGATCACGCGCGACGAGGCGCTGGACGATCCCAGCCGGGTCAAGCCGGGCATGATCTTCATCCTCTCGACGGGCGGCGGCCAGGGCCACACGGGCCTGGTCGCGCGCGTGAGCGGCAACCGCGTCGAGACCATCGAAGGCAACACGAACGACGGCGGCTCTCGCGAAGGCATCGGCGTCTTCCGTCGCACGGGCCGTTCCGTAGCCAGCATCAATCGCGGTTACATCGCTTTCGCCAGCGGCTAGCCGGCGGCCATTTTCAAACCCTCCCACAAATCCTGCACCTTATGCCTCCGCTCGCCTTCCATCCTCTCACCACGCGCTTCGACGCCGACAACGCCCTCGCCCTGGCGGCGGCGTCGAACATGGCCTACAATCCGAATCCGGTCGCCGCCGGCCGCGACATGCAGGCCACGCTCGGCTGCAATCTTTTTCACGCCTTCGACACGCGGAACACGCAGGGCTTTGTCGCCGGCAACGACGAATTCCTCATTCTGGCCTTCCGCGGCTCCGAGAAGAAATGGGGCGACTGGATGGACGATTTTCGCATCGCCCCGGTCAACTTCGACTACCTGTTTCCCTCAGCCCTCAATGTCGGCCACATCCACAATGGCTTCGGCCACGCCTTTCGTGACGCCCAGCAGGAAATTCTCACCACCATCCGAAACTTTCAGACTCGCGGCCAGACGCTCTGGATCACGGGCCACAGCCTGGGGGCGGCGGATGCGGTGATCGCCACGGCGCTTTTGCTTTTTGACAACACGCTGCGTCTGCCCGTCAACGGCCTCTACACGTTCGGCCAGCCGCGCGTCGGCGACTCCACCTTCGCCGGCAATCTCGCCCAGCGCATCGGCCAGCAATACTTCCGCTTCGTCAACGACGCCGACCTCGTCACCCGCATCCCGCCGCGCGAACTCGGCTACGTCCACACCGGCAGGCTCGTCTTCTTCGACGGCGCCGGCCATGCGCACACAGACGAGGGCTGGTGGAATCGCTTTCTCGCTGAAGTCAGCGTCGGCCTCGCCGTCGCCCGGAACTTCCCCGTCGTCGTCGTCGATCACGATCTCCAGACCGGCTACATCGACCACATCGCGCAATACCAGCGCGAACTCGCCTCCGGCACGCGGCAGCCGCTGCAATTTTGATTTCCCGCGAAATCGTCATCCCCGAAATCCCACAAAAACCAAGACCATGAAAAAACCATCCGCACTCACCCACCGCTCCGCCCGCTGGTATGGCTGGCTGCCCGACCTGCCGGACCACCGCGACTTCCTCTACGCCGCCATTCGCCCCCGAGCCCGCCGCCTGCCGAAGGCCGTGGACTTGCGCGCGACCGCCTCGAAGGTCGAGGATCAAAAACAGATTGGCAGTTGCACGGCGAATGCCCTCGTCGGCGCGCTTGAGTTTCTCGAGGTGAAGGCCGGCGCCGCGTTCACCGATCTCAGCCGCCTGTTCGTATATTACAACGAACGCGTGATCGAGGGCACCGTCGGCAGCGACAGCGGCGCCTTCCTGCGCGACGGCATCAAGTCGCTCGCCGCACAGGGCGTCTGCGCCGAGAAATCCTGGCCCTACGTGGCCACCCCGGCGAACCCCGCGACGAACGTCTTCCCTCCCGGCGCGAAGCCGGCGAAGAAGCCAGCCGCCGCCTGTTATTCCGCCGCCCTCGCGCACCGCATCGTCTCCTACCACCGGCTGGGCACTGTGCTCGAGATGCGCACCTGCCTTGCCGAAGGCTACCCGTTCGTCTTCGG
>JAQTOP010000014.1 GCA_028713285.1 Terrimicrobiaceae bacterium | reverse complement strand
GGACAATCTGCCTCGATACCATGCGGAAGCGCTCGAACAGGAATTGCGCCCCCGCGGTAAAATAAGGTGTTGACAATTTCGGACGGACGATGTCAGGCTGACCGCAATCGATTGCGCAAGCACTCGACCCCCCCCCCCAAGATTGTGATCGTCATACAATCCTATCCCGCCGCCGTGGTCGTGTGCTTCATCACCGCTGGTTTTGGGCGCCATTACCGCATATCGGGCCAGACCGGAGGGAAACGTTCCGATGCTCGCGCCCGGAGTCGCATGCATCATGGCTGCCGTTGTTTTGGGCACGCCAGCATATTTCGCATTTTCCCCGCTAAACATCAACCCCCACAACAAGACTCGTAGATTAGATATCTGCCCCCCTCCCCCCATCATGAAAACAAATAATCCCCTGACTGGTAGTTTTAAACTCATCGCCTCTGTCGCGTTCTGCTTTACCCTTGCCCACGTCGCACAGAGCGCTGTTCCGACCATCCTAAAAGTATCCGACGCTGTTGCGGCCGGAAAACCGTTCAACATAAACGGTGACGGCCTCAATCCGGGCAGCAGTCTACGGGTGGCCATCTGGCCCTCCAATGGGACATCGCCAAGTACGCCTCCTGCAGGTTACACCAGCCTACCGATTATCCAGACAGACCCCCAGGGTCACTTTTTGGTTGCCACCTTGCCGGCGGGCACAAATCCAGCGGTCTTTAATCTTTGGGTGCAAAACGCGGATGGCTGGAGTTCTTGCTACAAGATGAACGGAGCGAGGCCATTGTTCATTTCCGATTATCAGGCTCATGCCGGAAACAGCATTGAAGTGGTGGGAAGAAATTTCGACCGGGGTGAGTGGGGCGGCTCCACCAAAACTTACGTCCGTCTCAACAACGGCAGTGGAGGCACTTATGGACAGAACATCGTGAGCATGAACCCCTACGCGGTGACATTCACGGTGGGATCGGCTCCCGCGGGCACTTACTACGTCGAGGTTTCGTGCAATGCCACAACGGATTGGTCCCGGACAACTAGCGGGCAGACTCTGACGATTACAAACACCGGCTCCGGGCTCGACCCTCTTGGACTGGGTGTGCCGTGGGCGCAGGACTTCAACTGGAACAACAATTACGCTGTTCATCCCAGCGGAGGCGACGACACGACAGCGATTCAAACGGTGCTGAACACTGCCGAGAATAACGGTGGTGGGGTGGTCAACCTGGATTCAGGCAACTACAACATCAGCAGCGCCCTCCAAATGGGCGCGAATGTCGTCCTGAAAGGCCAGGGACGAAACGTCACCTACATCACCTACACCGGTACCGGAGGGGGTTGCATGATCACCACCAAAGGAACTGGTTGCCTCGGCGGGACACCGCAGCTTCAGGGTATCGCCAATCTGAGCCTTCAGCTGTCCAACCCGAATACCGTCTCGGTTCGTCCGGACTGCATGATCGCACTAGGAGACAACTTCGGAGTCGGGATGGATTCACGGGTTGGCAATCGCATCTTTATCTCCAGTGTTGGCATGAACTACCCGGTTGGGACCGGAGATGCCAGCGGGGCTCACGGGCGCCGTGCTATCGGACTACTCCTCAAGGCCAGGGAACGGGTGTTGTTGCAGAACAACAACTGGGTCGGATTCGGCGCTGGCCCCTCCAACGAACCGATCAAGCAGTATTGCACCTACAAGAACAACTATTTTGAGTATGCGGCGGGATACACCCACACCCTGGCGGATTATTCGTTTATTGAAAACAACACGATTGTCGTCCACGGGGAATACAACCAGGATTCCCACGGCATATTCACCCGCGACAACGCGTATGTTGCCAACAACAGCATTACCGGAGCCGGGGATAAATCCAATGTCCTGTCTGACGGCGAGATCATTTGCTGTGAGGACGTCGCCGGCGCCTTCGACTGCGGCGGCGTGATTTCTTCCACCCCCACGTCGATGGTCGTTTCGCCGCTGGTCCCCCTGTCCGGGGCGGTCCTGACTGCGGCGACCTCCAACCTGAGTTACGGCAGCCTGAGCGTGATGATCACCGACGGCGCTGGCCGGGGGCAATTGCGCAAGGTGGCGATCTCCGGCAACACGCTTTCCATTGTCAGCCCGGACCCTGCGTTCACGACCATTCCCGACTACACCAGCAAGTGGACCTTGATCCTCCCGCTCAACAATTGGACGGTTTACAAGAACACCGGCAATAACTGCGCGGCGGGCATCGAACCCTACGGCAACGCGTACGATGATGTGATCGCGGACAATACGATCACCGATTGCATGGGCATCTACACGTATGCCATCAATGGAGGCTTGAGTTCGGGCGGTTTTTTCCAGGCCGGCACCATGCCGGATGTTCCCTCGTATTTCGTACGGATCACACGCAACAACATACAAGGGGTCTCGGCGAGAGGTAATTGGGCAGGCATATCAATCACCACGGGCCGGTGGAATTCGCCCTACAACTACTTCGACGTAATGGCCTATGGAACCGAAATCACCGGCAACACGATCATCGGCGATCCCGCCAAAACCACCTTTACCATGCAAAACGGCCAATACATTGCCTGTATTCCTGCGGACGGGATTCTTGTGGACGGGTATCTGTATTCCAGCATGTCGAATGGAACGGGAGTCGGCGACGTGACCAACACGCTGATTGCGGGCAACACAATCTGGAACATGCCAACGGCTGTTACCATGACCAAATGCATCACCGGACAGATGCTCTACTCGAACACGACCAGTTCGGTGACAAGATTCCTCGCCGACGGTGGCAGCGTAAATACGGTTCAATCGGGCAATACCCCGTCGGGCAGCACAACCACATATGAATCCGAAAACGGCCTCCTGGGCAACACGGGCGGGGGCGGGAACATGTATATCTCTTCCGACTCGGCGGCATCCGGCGGCAGGGCCCTCGCGGGGTTCCAACCTGGCGCGTATAACAAAATCACAAATGTCAACGGAGGAGCCGGAGGCCAATGCTATTTGACTATTCAATATGCAAATGGAGTTCCAGTTGGAAATGTCTCCACGAAAAGTATTTACGTCAATGGATCAAAGTTACAGCAATTCACCTTCCCGATTACAGGAGGATGGTTCGGCCTGGGTCATTATGGAAACATCACCGTGCCGATTACATTGAATCCGGGCACTGGCAATACGATTGCCGTTCAGTATGATGCGACAGACAATAATGGTGGCGTCAATCTCGACTGCTATACCATTAACACGCCATAATCCGACGACCGAGGTGGTGAGTCCGGGATTATTGATCAGCGAGCCGGTGCCGCCGACAGCACCGATGGCGGAAGTCGCCCTGATTCTTGTTTCCCGGACAGGGGAGAATGTCATCGCCGTGGCGGGAGGCGCAAACAACCGCCTTTCAATCGCCGACGTCACAGACGAATATGCTTTTGCCAGCGACTCTGGTTGCGATTGAATCGCCGGAACCAACAGGAGTGACACTGTAAATATGCGATTACTTGCAATAAACCGGCGTGGGTCGGTTGCGTTTCCTCTGATCTTCCTGGCCGCGTTCGTCGTGCCGTGCCGTGCCGGGGACATTTCGCACAAGATCCCGCTGATTTATTCGACGGACCTTTTCCATCCGCACTGGGATGCGGACGACCACTTTGACCTTGCGTGCGTCTTTGCGCTGAAGGAGTTCGATATCAAGGGCATCATCCTCGACCTGGGCGTAGCGCAGCAAAAGCACACGGGAGCGTCTGCGGTGCGGCAAATGATGCGCATCACCGGGCGCACCGTGCCCTGCGTCATCGGGCTCGGCCAGCGTCTGCGCAGCCGCGACGACAAGGCGCTCGATCAACCGGACGAATTCCAGGGCGCGGTGAAAATGATTCTCTCCGTGCTGCGCGCGTCGCCGGAGCCCGTGGTCATCGTTACTGTCGGCAGTGGCCGGGACATCGTCGCGGCGTTCAATCGCGAGCCGGAGTTGCTCAAGCGAAAGGTGCGCGCCGTGTATTGCAGCATCGGCCGCGCGCCGCCGGAGCAGAACGTGCGCGAATGCAACAGCGACTACGATTCGCTTTCCTATCAGCGCCTGTTTGAGACGGGACTGCCGCTTTACTGGTGCCCATGCGCGGGCAATGACGGTTATAGCACATACTATTTTGCGGATGAATTGAGCATTTTGAAGGCGTGCGATTCGCAGGTTCAGAATTATTTTGCCTATTGTCTTACGCGCGATCCGGGAGATCCCATCGCGTTTCTGGATTCCGGCCCGCACCCTTTATCCGAATTCCACCGGCGCAATATGTGGAGCACGCCGGCGCTTATTCATGCCGCGGGGCGCCGCATTTATGAGCAGGCTGCCAATGATTATGTGGCATTGGCGCCTGACGAGGCCGCGAAGGCCGGGCTCGGGTCCAAAGCGGTGGATTGTTTCCAATTCGTGCCGATGCATGCTGGATTTCAAGATAGGCCAGCGATGCAAACGGCGCCCGAGGGCCGGCTTGTCGCCGAATATTGGAGCATGGGCAGTGACGCGCGGAGCCGGGACAACGACTTCGAACAGCACAACGGCTGCGTGCGCACGCTGGGCGCGCCAGCCGATAAGCAGATCAAGGATATCGTGATCACCGGGCCGAAAGGCGCGCGATGGGAATATATCGAGCCCGTCCGACGGCAGCGCGTGACGTATGAGCGGGAAGGGAAATACCTCGACCTCTATTTCCAGCTCGGCTACACCGTCAAAGGCGAACACAGCATAGATCTCACGTTTGCCGACGGGAGCACGCAGTCCGCCAAGGTTGATATTCCAAACGACAATGGCGGAGGCATCAAAGTTGAAATTAACGCAGCGCGGCCCAACGGATACGTGTTTCGTCAGACTGACAAACGGTACAATGAGATCATGGCGTCGTGTTTGAAGCAGTTATTGGCGGGATTGGGGCGGAACGGAATTGCTGCCGATAAAGTCACTGAAAAATAGGATAACAGGAATTAGCATTTATTAAGGAGTATGCCGCGCTTCTATTATCGGTTGACCGCGGTGTGCGCCACATCATTCTTGAATCACTAAATGTTCAACAGCGCGAACCCTCTCGTTTCATTCTGTAACAGACTCCAGCGCATGGCACGGATTGATAGAGTCCTGGCCGTGCTTGCCTGTGTGCCTGGGTTCGCCCCGGCCGTTTGGGCTGCGGCTCCATCGGATTACGTCGTGCAAGCCCAGGCCGCGGTGCAAGCCTCGCCGCCGAAAATCACGCTCTCGTGGATCAATCTGCCTGGCGGCGCCGGATACAGTATCAACCGCCGGACCTGGAACAGCGCGAAAGGCTTTACCCATGTGGCATCCAACCTGCCCGCCACTGCGGACACCTGGACGGACTCCAATGTGTTGCCCGGCTCCGCTTACGAGTATCAGATCATCCGCGCCGCTGGAACGGATCCAAAAAAGAATCCGACATCCTATGGTTATGTGGCTGCCGCAATAAACCTTCCCCTCGTGGACAGGCGCGGGACGGCGGTGCTGCTCGTGGACAAGACGCAAGCCGGGCCCCTGTCCGCGGAGCTGGCGCGGTTTCAGGCGGATCTCGCCTCCGATGGATGGAACGTGATTCGCCATGACGTGCCGCGGAGCACCTGCACATTCGGGACGGAATGGAAGGGCGCGGCGGGCAGCAATGGCGACGCCGACGGCTCCGTGATCAAGGCGATCAAGACCCAGGTAAAGGCCGACGTTGCGTCCGATCCCGGCGTCAGCCATGTGCTCGTCATCGGGCATGTTCCCGTGCCGTATGCAGGCAAGCTGGCACCGGATGGCCATGGCCAGCACATCGGCGCCTGGCCGGCCGACGCATACTACGGAAACCTGGCGGGCAACTGGACCGACAGAAGCGTGAATGCTCCGTATCACATGCAGTCGGGCGGAGACAATAACGCCAATGTGATCGGCGACGGACGTTTCGACCAAAGCACCATTCCCGGTTCCGGCGTTCAACTCGCCGTGGGCCGTGTCGATCTCTCCAATATGCCGGCCTTTGCGCCGCTTACGGAGACCGATCTGCTGCGCCGCTACCTTGCCAAGGACCACGCGTGGCGGACGGGGCAGTGGGCGGTTCCGTCAAAGTGCCTGGTTGACGCCGACACGTTCGGCGATCTCGGTCCCGGCTGGGGGGCGCCCGGCGCCTGCGGCTGGCGGATTTCCAGCGTGGTGGGAATTGGTAACGTCGAGAAAGGGGACTGGCTTGCGACGCTGCCCACGGAAAGCCGCCTGTTCGCCTATGGCTGCGGGTGGGGAACCTATAAAAAAGACGGCTGGGACTGCGCCGGCGTTGCGAATACCGCCGACTTTGCAGGGAAGAAATCGCTTGCCGTCTTCACCATGCTGTTCGGCAGTTATTTTATCGACTGGAATCGCCGTGACGACCTGCTGCGCGCCGTTCTGGCAAACGACGGCTACGGTCTGACCTGTCTTGCCGCGGGCCGCCCCAATGTCGTCATGCACCGCATGGCCCTGGGTGCGAGCATCGGTGATTGCTGGCGGCTTACCCAGGAATCCACCGCGGATCGTTACCCCGAACTGGGAGGGGAGCCCCGCGGGGTGCATCTGGGCCTGATGGGAGATCCCACATTGCGCGCCCACCCCATCGTTCCGCCCGGTGCGCCTGTGGCTGTGACGGGCAGGGACGTGGTGCTAAGTTGGGCGGCATCGCCGACGCCCGGTGTGGTCGGCTACCATATCTATCGGGCGGCATCGCCGGGCGGTCCCTTTGTCCGCAGGAGCGGCGTCCCGGCCAGCGCTGGCAATCCATCGGGCGCGCCCGTGACGGGCACCACCTGGACCGATGCCGGCGTCGCCCCGGGGGCCTACACTTATCTCGTCAAGGCGGTGAAGTCGGAGACGACGCCCGGCGGCACCTATTATAACACCAGCCTCGGCGCCGCAGCGGACGTCAAAGTTGGGAAAGCGCGGATATCGGCAATCCGACCGTAGGCGGCTTGCGATCCCCATGGATTCCAAAACAATCCGACCGCCGGAATCGGATTCCGAACCATGAGAGCCATTCTCCATGATAAGAAAATACCCGGCGCTGGCATTGGCCGGACTGATCGGCTGCCTCTGGGCTTGTTCTGGATCCGCCCGGGCGGCAGTCGCGGCGCAAGCCGGAGCGAAATCGAGTGCGGACGTTCCTGCTGGGGAGGCTGAATCGCTTCCCGACGCAGCATTGCGCGGTTACGGAGTGGTTTCGGGTTCCTTCCGCCGGGAGGCGGCCGGTTCGGTGCTGGAGATCACCTGTGAAGATGCGAACAAGGCAAAGCTGCTGCAGGCAAAATACGTTTGCGATTTGAGCGGGCTGCCGGGGTGGCAATCAAGTCGGGCGATGGCGCGAAGTCGACGATCTACGAGGCCGAAGGGCAGGGAGCCATTGTCGCCTATTGCTCCGCGAACAAGGTGACCATTCTCGCAGCGATGAGCGGCGGGGATTTGCAACCCCTCGTCGAGAAGGTCAAGCCCGCCGGTGCGACCACGGCGCAGGTAGAGGTGCCAATGTATCTCCGACCGTTGGGACAAATTCTGCTTCCGCCATTACTACTGGCCGTGGCAGATGCCAAGGGAGAGACCGAGACCACCTATGATTTTATCAAGGAGTTCGACTGGGCCAAAGAGCAGCAGCGGGCGGGGATCGCGGTTTTTTATGGCGCTCTCAACACCGACGGCGCCGACGGGATGATAACTACGGCTATCTGGACTGGGCTTTGGCCGAGGCCAAAAAGCGCCAGTTGCCGGTGGCGGTGAACCCCGGTGCCAACGGCCGGCTACGAACCGGCATGAATCCTCAACCGCTATCGCGGGCAGAACCAGCTCAAGATGCCCGGATTCACCGGCAACTTTCACAATCTGATGAGCCCTTATCTGGGAGGGCAGGGTGTCTTGTCGTGGAATGCCGGCGGCGGCCAGGATGCCGAGATGGGGATGTATCAGGATTCGATCCGCCGTTTTAGCGCCGATTCCAATGTTGTCTCCTACATGGAGCCGCATGCCGAAATGAAGCACGGCGAGCAGGACACCTTCCTGGAGTATGGCCCGGAGGCCGATGCCAATTTCCGGCGCTTGCTGAAGAGCAAATACGGCACACCTGGCGGCGCGCTGGGGCGCAAACGTGAAGATGTCGAGCGATGTCCGCGTGCCGGAACTGGCGTCCTTTGCCGGTTGGGGGCCGCAGACGCTGGACGTCGCCCCGGCACCTGGGGCATGGCGAGTCGGTTACGAGACCCTCGCCGGTGCCGGCCCGGTGCGACAGCTTGTGCCACAATTCCGCCCCGCCCCCCGGCGTGAATTTTCGCCAGCCTTACAGAGGAAAGGGACTCGTCGGCGGCAGGGTTCGCCAAAAAGTTGTTGACAAATCGCAATCTATTTCCGACCGCCTATTTACCCAGAATCAAGCGACGCTTGTCGAACAACAGCCTCCCCCGCGCTGCAAATTCAGCAACGGTAAATAACCCTCCCCAAATTCCCTCGAAAGCCATGAAGAAACTCTCTCGACAATTCCATGCCCGGCGGATTCCGTCGAGGTTTGCCGCCCTGGCCGCCTCTTTCCTGCTCTGCGTCGGAAGCGCAAATGCGACCATCGTCTTCGAGGCCGATTTCAATGGCAGCAGCGGAGGAACAGGTGGTCCGACCGATATGGTTTCGATCGGCGGCACAGGTTCGCTCAACACCGCGGATCCCCGGCTCACCAGCACAGTCATTGGAACGAACCCCCTGGCGGCGGGGGGAGGCGACTACCTCCACGTCACAACGGATGGCACGGCCTTTTTTAATTCGTCCGCTTTCTTTACGCAAACGGGCACGGCCAATACCTTGAACGCCTTGTATGGCGGCACGGTGGTGAACGGCGCGAATACCTTTGCCGTATTGCAAGGCGGATTCGATTATTTTGTCCGGCGCAACACGGCGGTTCCGGGCGACAACCAATGGTCCAATGGTCCTGTTGCGTTTCCCAGCGCCGGCAGTCCATTGGGAATTATCTTTGGCGGCATAGGGCCCAGTTTCCGGCTCCAGGTTCAAACCCAATCCCCTGCAATCAGCAATTTCAATTTGGTGAGCGGCCAGGGCTCGCTGGTCAACCCCGGGTGGGCGGTTCTTGACAGCTTTGGCGCCGGCTTCCTGCAAAATGATGGCGAAACGTATCACATGGGCTTCACTTTCAATACGGATGCCAGTGGACTGATCACGATGAAGCTGTTCGGGACGACGGGGACCGGGGAGATCAATACAGCAACCGACGCCTTTTCCGTAGCGACCTTTAATATCGATGCAACGACATTCGCAGGAAATCCCGCACCGGTCACCACTGCGTCGGGTGTCCTGGGCCAGACGGGCATTTCCGGATTCTATGCAGCAGGCACCGCCCTTGACGCGGATTTCGACTCCCTGCGCTTGTATAGCAGCGATCCGGGCACGTTTTCCGCGCTTAGTGCAGTCCCGGAGCCGGGCATTCTTGCCCTAGCTGCCTCAGCAGCGGGACTGCTGGGATTGATCGCGCTCCGGAGGCGGAGGCGAGCGGACCGCGTGCCATCCAGCGGTGCCGACGTGCAGGGCGCGCGTCACCTCGCGTGATTTCTCTTCGAGCTGGGATTCTTTTGTGAGATTTCATCGGCTGCTACAGAGATCGGATGATAGGTGACCGCAAATTTGTAAGAAAAGTATTGACGCTCTTGAATCTATTTCGTATCGGCTATTTACTAAGAATAAAGTGATGCTCATCAAACAGCAGCCTCTGCACCAGCAGGTCGAAGATTTCGTTCGCACGCAGATTGTCGAGGGGGTATTCGCTCCCGGGTCCAGGATGCCATCCACGGGCGCGCTCGCCAAACAGATGGGAACGAGCGTCCGGACGGTGCATATGGCGATGGCCCGCCTCCACTCGGAAGGGTTGCTGGACCGCAGGGACAAGAGGGCGACCTACGTGCGCGGTGTGGCCCCTGTCCACACCTGTGCCGGGATTTATCTCAACGGACTTTTTTGGAGGGACGACTCGGACTTTTACCGGGCGGTGGGACTGGAATTGCAACGGAAGCTGGCCGTGCAGGGCGTGAAGAGTCTGATCTGGTCGGACGATCGCCCGGAAAACGAGCAGAAGGTGATGCTGCCTTCATTGAAGAGGGCGATCGAGAGGCGCGAAATCCAATCGCTGATCGCACCTTTGATCCGCGAGGGTGATCCGGACTGGATACTAAACGCACGGATTCCCTCCGCGATGTTGACGATGGATCGTTCCCTGAAAAATGGATATTGCAGCGATCCTGGGCAGATCATGCGGACCGGCTTGGAGCAGCTTCGCCTGCAGGGGTGCCGGTCGGTCGGGATCATCAGCCATATTGGGACGTCTCAATCGCAGGACCTGGATTTCCACCGGGCGATCGTCGAAGCGGCCGGAGAACTCGGCTTGGAAACCCGCAATGAATGGATGCGCGTTCCCACGCGGGCTCAGCGTCGCCTCGCTCACTATGGATATGAGCAATTCCATGCCCTCTGGGCTCAGCAACGGCATCCGGAGGGGCTGCTGATCTATCCCGACGTTGCCGCTTCCGGCGTAATCATGGCGATTCTCGAGCGTCACGTGTGCGTGCCCGGGGAGTTGAAGCTGGTTTTGCACGCCAACGACCTGCTGCCCTATCTCTGCCCTTTGCCGGCCACGTTTTTGGTGACGGAAATCGGCCGCTTCGCGGATGCATTGATCGAAATCGTGAACTCCCAGTTCGAGGACCGGGAGGCACGGCCGCAGGTATGGCCTCCTTCTGTCATCCCCGGTCCCCTGCCGTTTTCCTCCGACCACGGGCTATCGTTTGAGCAATTTTCCTGAACCGACTTTCGCTGAAGAATCGACAATCCCCAGAAACAGGTAGCATCATGAAGACACCCCCTGGCCAATCCCCTATCCGACGCCTTTCGTCCGGCCTTGGGGCCCTTTCCGCATCCCTCCTGCTCTCTGCGGCTGGCGCAAACGCGGCCCTCGTCTTCGAGGCCGACTATAACGGCTCCGACTCAGGCTCCGGTGGTGCAAGCGATGTCGTCGCCCTCGGCGGCACGGGTACGATCACCGGCAACAACCCCAATTTTGTCGCCAGCGACCAATCGGCGAACCCTCTTGATGCGGGAAGTGGCAACTATCTGAACTCCCTTTGGCCTTCCACCGGCGCCGCCGGCGGCAGCGGCTTTTTCGCCAACTATACCCCCGCGTCCGCCGCCAGTTCCCTCGCGAGTTTCGTCGGTGCCAACATCGTCAACGGTCCCAATACCTTCGTCAATCTGAACGGCGGCTTCGATGAGTTTGCCCGGCTCGACATCAAGGATGTGGGAACCACGGGCGGGCCTGGCGACGTCGGACGTTCCGCCACCTGGCTTAGTGGATTTTACACTGTAACCACGATATCCGGCAGCAACGGGATGGCGCTGACCTTTAGTGGCCTGGGCTATGGCGCCATTCGCCTTCAGTTGGATACCGGCGCTGCCGCCGGCATTACCAACTATACAAAACTTAGCGCCGGCAACGGTTCTGTCAGTTTTGCCTCGGGCAATGTCGCCTACATGGACGGCACGGCCGATTATTTCAACGATCCGAATAATTACCATTTGGGCTTGACATTCAGCACGGATGCCAATGGCCTGATTACCGCGAAAGTATTTGCGAGGCAGGATTTTGGCGCGATTGATACCACATCCGACGCCGACTTGCAGTATGCGGCCACCTTTAACCTCGATGCGACCGCCATCGGTCCAAATCCGATCGATTCGGGCGCCTGGCATCAGGCCGGATTCGTGAGCGCGGCGGGTGCAGGGGCGAGTGCCGACTACGACACGATGCGTCTCTATGACAGTGCTCCGGCGAGTTTTGACGCGCTTGCCGCAGTCCCTGAGCCGGGTATTCTTGCTCTGGCCGCCTCAGCCGCGGGATTCCTGGGATTGACCGCGCTTTGGAGGCGGAGCCAAGCGGGCCGTGAGCCGCAACCGCGGGTCTGGTCTCCTTCCATCGTCCAGGGGCCAATGCCCTTCTCCTCCCATCCCAAGCGGCCGTTCAAGCAATTTTCCTGAACCGATTGTCACTGAAGATATTAGCAAACCCACAGAACAACAACCCACAGAACAACCAAACACAGAACAACAAACCAATGAAAACATCCCCTACCCACCGCCATAACCGGCGGATTCCGTCCGGCCTTGCGGCCATTGTCACATCCTTCCTGCTATCGGCAGCGGGCGCAAACGCAGCCATCGTCTTCGAGGCCGATTATAACGGCACCGGCGGAGGAACCGGTGGCGCAAGCGACATCGTCGCGATCGGTGGCACAGGCGCTATCTTCGGGAACGGTCCCAATTTTGTGTCCAGTATTCAGGGGCCGCCCCCTCTTACCACGGGCAGCGGCAATTATCTGAACACCCTTTGGCCTTCCACCGGCGCCGGTGGCGGCAGCGGCTTTTTCGCTGAATATACACCCACGTCCGCGGCCAGCTCCTTTGCCAGTCTTGCCGGCACCGACATCGTCAATGGTCCCAACACCTTCGTCAATCTGAACGGCGGATTTGATGAATTCACCCGGCTTGATGTGAAGGATACCGTTCCCGACGGCCGATCAGCCGATTGGCTTGCTGGGATTACAAATTTGGACAACCGTGTGGGTACCAGCGGGATGCGGCTGATTTTTAGCGGTCTGGGTTTTGGCGCCGTCCGGCTTCAATTGGACACCGGCACCGGGGCGATGACCAACTATACAAAACTCACGTTTGGCAACGGGTCGGCCAGCGGCACAACCGGATCCGCCTTCATGGACGGCAATTCCGACTTTTTCAGCAATCCGGGTAGTTATCACCTTGGCTTTACATTCAGCACGGATGCCAATGGTTTGATTACCGCGAAAGTGTTTGCGAGGCAGGATTTTCTCGCGATTGATACCACATCCAACGCTGACTTGCAGTATGCGGCGTCATTTAACCTCAACGCGAGCATCGTTGAGGCAACGACAACTGCATTCAAGAATGGCGTCTGGGATCAGGCGGGATTTGCTCATGGACCAGGGGTGAATGCCGACTACGACACGATGCGTCTCTATTCGGGCACCACTCCAACCAGTTTCGGCGGTCTCGCCGTAGTCCCCGAGCCGGGCGCTTATGCCCTGGCCACTGCGGGATTGCTGGGCTTGATCCTGCTTCGCAGGCGCAGGCGGCATGCAATGCTCGGGTGAGCCTTGCGTTCTCCTGCCAATCCGTAAATTTCAACCCCGGCTTCGGCCGGGGTTGCTTTTGTCGTGTTAGCATCGGATTGGCCGGGGCCCCGGCCCGCACTCTTTGACGGACTGCTTTATTCCTGACATTCGTCTCATCCGCGGTTGATTCTTTTCGCTCGATCCCTTATGAAGCGCGCCTTTCTTTTTCTCCTCATCCTGCTGGCGGTCCTTTTTGGCGCCGTCATGTTTTTCAATAACGAGTCGCCGCGGGCTGCGGCGAAGCGGATTGCGGATTCCGCCGGGAAGATGATTCGTGAATGGACCGCCACGCCGACTCCGACCCCCACGCCGATCCCGTCACCGACGCCCGCCCAGGCGCCCATTCCCACGCCAACGGCGGCGCCCACTCCCCCGCCGACGCCTGCGCCGACGCCGACCCCGAGGCCTGAGCCTTTGGCCTGGCTTTTGGAACATCGGGAAAGCTGGCCCAAGGAAGTGGTCCTGATCGAAGCCGCCGACTTCCCGATCGTCATCGGCGGAAAGGTGGCCGGCTCGGTGAAGCTGCCTGCGGGAAGCCCGGTGGAAGTTGTCGGACTGGATGCGGTGAGCGTGACGGCCAGGCACGCGGGAGCGACGCAGCGGCTTCCGATCCAGGCGACCGATCTGGCCCAGCAGGCGCTGAGCGCGCTGGAGGCGGCCGCGCCCTCGGGAGTCGAGCCGGCGGCGGCCGCGGCGCGCATTCCCGTGAGAGCGCATGCGCTTGCGACAATGCCAACAGAAACCTTCGCGCCGATCACCCTGCGGGGATATGGCACGGTTTCGGGTCTTTTTTGGGAGGAGGCTGCCGGCTCGGTGCTGCAAGTCTTTTCAGAAGACGAAGCCAGGGCAAAGCTTCTCCATGCCAAGTATCTCTCCGATCTGCAAGTCCTGCCCGGAGTAACCCCAAAGCCGGGGACCGTTCCGTCGTCGACCGTCTTTGCGGTAAGAGGGCAGGGCGTCATCGCCGCCTATTGCGACGCCAGCGAGGTGACCATCCTCGCGGCAAAGAGCGACGGGGAATTGCAGGCTCTCATCCAGCAGGTCAAGCCCGCCGGGGCGACCACGGCGCAGGTGGAGGTGCCGATGTGGCTGGACCGCTGGGACAGGTTTTGTTTCCGCCATTATTACTGGCCGTGGCAGATGCCGAAGGGTGAAACCGAGGCCACCTACGATTTCGTCCACGAATTTGACTGGGCCAGGGAGCACGATCGGGCGGGGATTTTGTTGCACACGAGTCCTCTCGCCACAGACAGCGCGGAGGGGATGATGAACTATGGCTGGGGCGGCTGGGTGGCCGAGGAAGCGAGAAAGCGCAGTCTGCCGGTGGACATCCACCTGGGAGCGAATGCCGGCGGCGAGCCGTCCTGGTTTCTCAATCGCTATCGCGAGCAGACGCAGATGAAAATGCCCGGATTCACCGGGAACTTCCATTCCCTGATGAGCCCCTATCTGGGAGGACAGGGTGTTTTATCCTGGAACGCGACCACCGGGGAGGACGACAGACTGGGGCAGTTGCAGGAGGCGGTTCGACGCTATACCGCTGCTCCGAACGTGACTTCGGTATTGGAGCCTCACGGCGAGTTGAAGCACGGGGCGCAGGATATTTTTCTCGAATACGGCCCGGTCGCCGACGCCGACTATCGGCGATACCTCGAGGGGAAATACGGAACGCTGGCGGCGGTCGCCAAACGCTGGGGTGTCAGCCTCGGAGCGTGGAACGACGTGCATGTGCCGGAAATCGCATCCTTTGCCGGGTGGGGGCCGCGGGCACTCGACGTGGGAGGAGCGTGGCGCGTGGGTTATGAGGAGCTCACGGAGCCGGGCGAACCGGAGGAGAACCAGGAGCATACGCCCGCGTCGAAGCTGGCGCCCGAGGAATGGTTCAAAGCCGATTTCGATGATTCGAGCTGGCCCGAAGTGCCGGGCGCGGGGCACGACCGGCAACTGTTTCTGGCGAAGCGTCCCGCCGTGTTCCGGCGCCATTTCGACCTGCCCGTCAATTGGTCCGCCAAGAACGGACACGTCTGGCTTTATTTGTGGGACCTGAATCTGGCGGCCCGTGAGGAGGTGCGCGTCGTCCTGAACGGGAAGGAAGTCGGGCGCAGCAGGATCGTGCGCACCGAGCCGCACTGGAGCGCGATGGAGGTGACGTCGGTGCTCAAGGGCGGCAGGAACACGCTGGCGATCCGCCTGCCGCAGGGTTACATCGCTTACCGGACTTACCTCTCGACGGTCGAGCCCAGGCAGTACCCCAACCTTGGCGAGGGTCTCAACGCGCAGTGGGTGGATTTCATCGACTTCACCGCCTGGTCGCGGTTGCAGACAGTCAGGCGCGGGATGGAGATGATCCGGCAGGTGGCTCCGAATCAGGGAATCACCTTGATGGCTCCCGACGCCTACGCGGACGGCATCAAGTCGCTGGCCGTGGCCTATGGCGGGGAGTTTCGGAATACCGGTTACATGGGCGCATTTTGGGCGGACGTGCTGCCGGCGCTGATGCGCGGCGCCGACCTTCCCTTCTCTGTCGAGCCCGGCGGACCGGCCAGAGACATCGAGGATTTCAAGAAACAGCTCGGCTTGTGGCAGACCGAGGGCATCCAGAGCATCGACTACTTTATCCACCTCGGCAGCATCCTTTGGGACCCGGAGATCAAGGCGGAATATGAAACCGTCCGCAAGCAGCTCTCGCTCATGGGGCAGAGTCATTACGCGAAAGCCGAGGTTGCCTGCTTGTATTCGGATCGCATCGCGCAATTGACCGGCTATCCGTGGGGTTCCGCTCCAAATCAGAATATCGGCGGCGGACGTTGGAACTGGAACGCCGGTGCGTTGCTGCGCGGTCATTTTCCATATGATGGCCTGTCGCAAAGCTCGTTTGCCAGCGGCGACGCGGACGCCTACCGCGTCATCATCGACTCGAACACCTCGATGATGGACGAAGCCATGGTCAAGGAAATCGAGCGGTGGGTGCGTGCCGGGGGCACCTTCATTACCTTGGGGCAGACCGGGCGTCACACACCGGAGATTCCCAATTCCTGGCCGATTGCACGTCTCACAGGTTACAAAGTGACGCGAATTGATCAGCTCACGCCCGACGGCAACGTTGCCCAGACTGGAATCCTCAAACCCGCTTCCGGCCAGAAGATCTATGGCGCGGACTGGAACGGGGTGCGCGCCAACGGGCTGCATCTGGAAAAAATCGCACCCGAAGCGCAGAACCTTCTGCTCTGGAGCGACGGGAGCGTGGCGGCGGGAATGCGGCCTCTGGGCAAGGGTTTCATCGTCGAGCTGGGCGCGAAGTTCACCGGCGCGAAAATTTTCGACCGCGTGGAGCCGGGCGCCAATTCCCCGGAGACCATCCAGTTGCGCGAAATGCTGTCGGCCCTCCTGGACTGGCGCGGCGTCAAGCCCGAAGCCGGCCACCTATCCCCGGAGAACGAACAGGTTTGGTTGCGCCCGGCCGTCACCAACAACGGGCTCTATGACACCTGGACCCTGTTCAACTGGTCGCACGATGCGAGTCAGACGGTCTCCATCGTGCTCGAGAAGGGAAAAAATCCTTCCTTCGCCATCGACATGCGAGGCGGCAAGGAGTTTCCCGTGACGGCCTCGCCGGACGGCGCGCGGCTCGACAATATCACCCTCGATCCTCTGGAAACGCAGGTCTTCCTTACCCCGCGGGGACGGATCACGCGGGCGCCGGCGGCGTGGTTCGATTTGCAGCGCAAGTGGTGGCGCGGCACGACGAAGCCAGCCGCCAGGCCGCTGCCCGCGCCGTTTCAGCGGCACGCCGACGATTTGACCGACGATTGGAAATTTCAAACACTCGAAGGCGCGGCCGATGCCACGCGGCTCCTGGCGGCGCAATTCGACGACCGCGGTTGGGCTTCGCGTCCCATTGGGATCTGGAATGTCAAGGATGAGGGCGGCAAGGGCCATGGAGTGTTTCGCAAGACTTTTACGGTGCCCGCAAAATGGACAAAGGGCCGTGTCTCGTTGTGGCTGACCAGTTGGAATGGCTCCTCGTTTATCGACAAGGGGCGCGTCTGGCTGGACGGCCGTGAAGTCAAGCCGATGAACAATAGCGGCTACATCGCCGAGAGCCTGGCGGCTTTGAAACCCGGCAGTCAGCACACCCTCGCCGTCGAGGTGCAGAGCGACGGCGTACTGGCCGGTTTGCGCGGCCAGTGCTGGCTGTCGTTCGAGCCGGAGGCGCAAGCGAAGCTGAACCTCGCCGGCAAGTGGGCGCCTTCCAAAGACGGCCTCCGCTACGAGACTCCGATCTCGTTGCCCGGGGACTTCAACACACAATTCCTGCGGCGCACGGCTTTCGTTGACACCAAGTATCGCGGGCAGAACGCCGTTTTGACGGTGGAGGGCGACCGCGCCCTCGTGAGCGTGCTCATCAATGGCAAACTGGTGCGCCGCCATCACCACATGATCGGCGAGCGATGGAGCCTCAATCTCACGCCGTTCATGCGTTTCGGCGCGGAGAACGAAATTGAACTGGTGCGGTGGAACGGTCCAGGCGCGGGAGCCGTGCGCGACGTTTCCCTGGGCTTCTTCGAGCCGGGAGTCTTTCCGTGACCCGGTGAGGAGCACGCACGTGCTGCGGCGCTCCGCCCGCGGCGGGACTCCCGGGCAGCTTGTTCATTTGCCCGACGGCGCGCGGTGAGCGCCGGATCGCTTCGCGGGAGAACCGGGGCATTCGTCCGGCGAGGAGAATGGATCGCGAGGACTGGGATTGTCCCGGTGCCGGGCGGCATTCGGAGCAATCCACATGAACACGATTCATGATTTAGCGGAAAAAGTCTCCCGGGATTCAACTGGGAAAACCATCCGCTCGCATCGTCCGTGCTCGATTTGGGAGGCGAAAATCCAATCACCGACCCAATCGACAAATCATGACCATTCGCACAATGAACCGGCGCAAACCGCTCTCCATCGGCATTCACGCTGGAATCCTGGCTCTTGCGGCACTCGTCCCGCTCCATGGCGGAGCGCCTGCGGTGAATCCACCGTCCACAGGCGCCATCGTCTCCGAATGGTGGAACGGAAAATACGCATCTGGCAATTGGCTTGCCGCAAGGGATGCCCTCGAAGATCACGGCATTACTCCATACGGAAGCTGGAAGGGGACTTTCTACGGGATTACCGGTGGAGGAATCGCTTCGCCCCGCGGCGCTTTCGACGAAGAGATCACCCTTGGCCTCAAGCTCGACCTGGAGAAAATGGCGGGACTTCCGGGACTGAGTGCGCAAGGATCCGTGCGCTGGCGCGACGGTGCGAATCCGAATGCCTACGTCGGAGCGAGCCCGGCCTTTAATCCCTCGGCATACCAATTGGGCAAGCAATGGCGGTTGATGCCGTTTTTCCTGACATGGGAGTCGCGGGATTGGCTCCCCGTGAAGGACATGTTCACGATTTCCGGCGGCTGGCAAAATCCCTACCACTTCTTTGCGCAGCAGGCCGAATCGAAGCTGTTCGTGAACAACGCGATCACCCAAACGAAGGGGATCGGCGCCAATATCCCGTTCAACGGCACCTATGCTGCGTGGGGAGGGTACGCCAAAATCAAGCCGACGAACTGGTCCTACGCCCAGGCGGGGCTCTACATGGCCATCCCCGATGCCGTGGCGACCTCCAATCACGGCCTCGATTTGCAGGGGGCATACCCGGCGCATCGAAACGGCCTGTATTTTATCAGTGAGGCGGGCGTGGCTCCGAAGATCGGCGGCCTGCCGGGAAAATATGCGATGGGCGGCTATTATTGGGGACTGGAGAACCAGTCGTTCTTCAAATCGACCTACGACGCGAAATATGGATTCTACTGGCAGGCGGACCAGATGCTCTTTCGCGAGCCTGCGAAGGCCGAATCCGCGCCGTTGGCGAAGGGCCCTTCGGAGGGGAAATCGTTCAAGGAGCCGGTTGACATTGCGCCCACCAAGCCGGGGGAGCAGGGGCTCTATTTCTTCAGCTTCATCAACTATGCCCCGAAATACGACAACACCCTGCCGTTCTACTTCCACTCGGGGCTGGTCTATAAGGGCCTCATTCCCGGGCGCGACCTGGATCAGTTGGGCGTCGCCTTCGCGCTTGGCAACTACAGCTACGATAAAATCCTTGCCGAGGAGGATGCCGGCAGGACGATCCACCAGACGAACGAGGCGGTCGTGGAGATCGACTACCGCGTGCAACTTAGCAAATTCCTCTACGTCCAGCCGTTCTGGCAATACCTCATTCGCCCGAACGGCACCGGGGTTGTGAACAATGCGAATATTCTCGGGCTGCACATGGGCGTGACTTTCTAGTGTGGTGTCATGCAAGTTCCTTACATCAATGGGTAGGGCGGTTTCGGCGAAACCGCCCTCGACGGACGGCTCGGCGAGCCGTCCCTCCCTTTGGGCGAGTGTCCGCCGCACATTCTCTAGTGCCGCATCGACAGTGCGCGGAATTGCGTCGGCGAACGGCCGGTGATCTGCTTGAAGCGCCGGGAGAAGTGGAACTCATCGTTGAACCCGAGTCGGGCCGCGATTTCCTTGTTGGTGAGCCGCCCTTCATGCACCAGCAGGCACGCCCGCTCGATCACCCGCGTCATCCGATAGCGCCAAGGGGGCATGCCGGAGAGGCGGGCAAATTTTTTGCGGAAAGTTTCCGCCGACAGGCCAAGCTTTCGGGGCACATCCCCGACATACAGCACGTCGCCAAGGTCGGCATCGAGGAGTGCGCTCACCTCCGCAAGCCACTCCGCGTCGCGGGCGGCGGCGGGGTTGCGCTGGTAATGAGTGAACGCGCTCGAAAGCGCCGATTGCAACCTGCACACGCGCTCGAGTGCCGGCAAATTTGGCGCGACGACTTCTTCGAATCTTCGCAACCAGTATGGCAGCGGCTCGAGGTGATAAAGGGGTCTGTCCGACGTCAGGACGCCGCGCTTGCGCCAGAGATCGAACACCGGTCCATCGAAAACGATATAAATCTCATCCCAGTGTCCCCCGGGCGCACTTCCTTTCGGGAATCCAGCGCATCCTCAAAGTGTCCGCCGCCGCCCCGCAAATAGACAATTGCGTAGCTGCCCAGAACGCGCATTCGCCTGCCCGAAACGCCCTAACGGTCGCGAATCGTGCCTGCCAGCGAAAGGTGTCCCAGAGGGCAACCGGTTGCGCTTTGGAAAAGATCGCGGCTCTGAACGGTGAGTTTCATATGTTGCCAAAAAATACATGACTTTTCCCACGAGAGCCATTCTCTTTCGGTAAGGCTTCGGTAGGGTCCGTCCATGAAAACAACCGCACTGGCGTTGACGTCCTTGGGAATGCCGCTGAATGCTTCCGCGGCTGCGCTGGGTGATTTGCGCAGCTCCACCGAACTCGTGGATAATCCCGACGCGTTGCGCGCGCGGATGCGCGAAGACGGTTATTTGTTTTTGCGAGGTTATCTCGACCGTGCGGAAGTCCTGGAAGTGCGGGATGAGATTACCCGCCGGCTGGCCGATCTCGGGCTTCTCGACGAGGACTCCCTTCCAATCGAAGCCGTAAGCAGACCCGGCACAGCGGCCCCGGATATGGACGCGATCACTGCGCGCAATGTTCCGCTCGAGAAGCTGCTCTACTCGGGACGCATGACCGACTTCTACGCGAAATTCCTTGGCGGTCCGGTGCGCCATTATGATTTCACCTGGTTTCGCGCCATGCCGGGCGGCGGACGAGGCACCTATCCGCATTGCGACGTGGTTTACATGGGACGCGGCACGCGGAATGTCTTCACGGCCTGGACGCCGATTGGCGATGTGCCGATGGAGATCGGCGGTTTGATGATTCTGGAAAACTCGCACCTCCAGGCGGACAAGCTGCGTCGATACCTCGAACGCGACGTGGACGCCTATTGCGTGAATCGTTCCGACGCTCCCGAGATCGAGTCGGGTCGGAAGCAGTGGCAGGATTGGGATGGCCGGTTGTCCAGCGACCCGGTCTCGCTGCGCGAAAAACTTGGCGGGCGCTGGTTGACGACGGAGTTCCAGGCGGGCGATGTGCTGACCTTCACCATGGGAACTGTCCATGCGAGCCTCGACAACCAGTCGAACCGCTTCCGCCTCTCGTCCGATTCGCGCTACCAGCTTGCCAGCGAGCCGGTGGACGAGCGCTGGGTCGGCGAGAAGCCCGTCGGTCACGGGGTGGCGGGCAAAAAAGGAAAAGTCTGCTGACATTTCGCGCGAGGGGCCCCTCCGCATGGCGAATGGTCCCGTCCATTGCAACGGCTCGGCAGGCGTTCCAAAATGGCTCCTTTCCCACGCACTGCGTTTTTTGGCAGGATGCGCGTTCCTCGAAACCACGAAACATTCCATGAGCGCACCCGAAAAACACGAGTTCCAGGCGGAGATCGCCCAACTGCTGAACATCGTCATCCACTCCCTATACACCGATAAGGAAATCTTCATCCGCGAGCTCATCTCGAACGCGGCGGACGCGACCGAGAAGCTGAAATTCCTGCAAACATCAGGCTCCGCGGTCTTCGAGCCCGATCGTCCGCTCGCCATCTCGGTCACCACCGACGACACCGCCCATAGCATTTCCATCGCCGATTCCGGCATCGGCATGACGCACGATGAACTCGTCGAGAATCTCGGCACCATCGCGCACTCGGGATCGAAAGCCTTTCTCGAGCAGCTCAAGGCCGGCGCCGGAAAGCCCTCTTCGTCCGGCGATCCGGGAATCATCGGCCAGTTCGGTGTCGGGTTCTATTCCGCATTCATGGTTGCGTCGAAGGTCACCGTCTTCACGCGGTCCTTCCAACCCGACGAGACCGGCTGGATATGGACCTCCGACGGCGTGAGCAGCTACGAGATCGAGCCCGCGGCCGATCTGCCCCGCGGCACGAAAATCGTCATCCAGCTCGCCGAGTCGGATCGCGAATACTCGCGCGCCCACCGCGTGGAATCCATCATCAAGCGCTACTCGAACTTCGTCGGCTTTCCCATCGAACTCAACGGGAGCGCCGTGAACACGGTGAGCGCGATCTGGACGCGCAACAAATCCGAAGTCACCGACGCGGACTACGACGAGTTCTACAAATTTCTCGGCCATGACATCGACGCCCCGCACTACCGTCTGCATTTCAACGCCGACGCGCCGCTGGCCATCCGCGCGCTCCTCTTCGTCCCGAAGCACAGCCTCGAGAAGCCGGGCATGCCGAAAATCGAGTCGGAGATCCACCTCTACTGCCGCAGAATCCTCATCCAGTCGAAGGCCCGGGGCCTCCTGCCCGAGTGGCTGCGCTTCGTGAAGGGCGTCGTCGATAGCGAAGATCTCCCGCTGAACATTTCGCGCGAGACCATGCAGGACTCCGCGTTGATGCAAAAACTCAACAAGGTTCTCACCGCGCGATTCCTGAAGTTTCTCGACGGGGAGGCGAACGGCGATCCCGAAAGCTACGCGGGCTTCTTCAAGGAATTCGGCCATTTCCTCAAGGAGGGAATCGTCAGCGATTACGCCCATCGGGAGCCGCTCGCGAAGCTCCTGCGGTATGAGACATCGGTGTCCGAGACGCCGTCCGCGCTCGCGGATTACGTGGCCCGCATGCCCGAGGACCAAAAAGAGATTTACTACATTTCCGGCGCGGACCGCGCAGCGTGCCTCGCCAGCCCGTATTACGAGGGGCTCAAGGCGAAGAGCCACGAGGCGCTGTTTTTGCACGACCCGTGGGACGAGTTCGTGATGGATCAACTGCGGGAGTTTGATGGCAGGAAGTTGATCGCGGCCGAGAAGGCGGAGATCGCGCTCGAAAAAACCGAAGACACGCTCGACGACACGGCCGCCCGCCTCCTTTGCAATTTCATCAAGGAAAGCCTCGGCGACAAAGTGGGCGACGTTCGCGTCTCCCGGCGGCTCGTGGACAGCCCGGCCGTCGTCGTCGAGAGCGACAAGGGCATGACCTCGAGCATGCGGCGCATTCTCAAGAATCTGAATCGCGGCGAGGCGCCGCCGTTCAAGCAGGACCTCGAGATCAACCCCAATCACCCGATGATGCTGGGCCTCGAGAATGCCCGGAAATCACAGCCCGAGCTGGCGAAGCAGGTCGCCGAGCAAGTCCACGACAATGCGCTCATCGCGGCGGGCCTGCTCGAAGATCCGCAATCCATGCTCAAGCGGATGAACGCGCTGCTCGAGCAACTGGTGACCAAATAGGCGTCGGCCAGGGCGTCAGGGTTGCGCGGGGATCAGCCGGTCGAAGCGGCGCGCGGTATTCGCGTAGGCCGGGTAGCGGCCCAGCTCCGCCGGGTCTCCGTGCGACGGCTTGAAACGCCACTGTTTGTAGGCCCACAGCCACAGCTCGGGGCGCGCGCGGATCGAGCGTTCGATTGCGTTCCAGCAGAGTTGCGTGATCTCCGTTGCCGTTGCGTCCTGCGGCACGGCGACGGCGGGCAGATACCGTGCGAGGTAGGCGCCATCGGCCTGCGGCACGCATTCGCAGGGGATCAATTTCGATCCGGTGCGCTCGCGCAGCGCGTGAAGAATCGGGCTCACCGAGGTCCAGAGGCCGAAGCAGCGGATCGCGACGGTGCTGTGCCTCGGGTCGAGACTGAGGTCCGTGAGTGCGCCGAATTTTCCGCCGGCGCGCAGGAGCTTGAGCATGCGGATGAGCGCGCGCTCCTGCGGGATGATCTCGTGTCCGCTCACCGCGCGCAGCCGGCTGAACACGGGGCCCAGCAGCGGATTCTTGAATCTTTGGAAAATGATCGGGCCCGTCGCAATCGCGAACGCCGACGCGTGGCTGAGCCACTCGAAATTCCCGAAATGCGCGCAGAAATAGAGCGCGGGCTCGGCCGGGTCGCGATGACAGGAATCGTCGTCGAGGCCCTCGATGCGGAGCACTTGTTTCCAGCGGCCGTCCGTGAGATTCGGCGACCAGAAGAGGCTGAGCATCGTGCGGGTGAAATTCTGATACGAAGCCTTCGCGATGCGTTCGCGCTCGGCGGGCGCGCATGCGTCGCCGAAAGCGGCGCGCAAATTCTCCAGCGCGTTCGCGCGGCCGCGCGCATCGAGCAAATAGGCCAGTCCGCCGAGGCCGCGGGCGATTGGCGCGATGGCCGCGTAGGGCAGCTTCGGGATGAACCACGCGACGGCCTCCAGCGCCCAATACTCAAGGCGGTAACGCAGGCGCTTGAAGCCGGTGACGCCGGCGAGGGGATCGGGTGAATGCGAATTGGACAGGATTTACAGGATTTTAAGGATTTGCGGGAGCTTCGATGCGCGGGAAGAGCGGGAAGGGCTTTCCGAGTGGATGGCCGTCCTTCAGTCCGCCCCAGGCCGTGTCTTCGAAGCGAAATTCGCCAGCGACACCCAGCTGTTCCCAAATGCCGCGGGCGGCTTTTGGCATCACCGGCGAAAGCAGGATCGCGATGATGCGGAGGGATTCGGCGAGGTGGTAGAGCGCGCCGTCGAGCGCGGCGGTTTCGCCGCTTTTTGCCAACGCCCAGGGTTTGGCTTGCTCGACATATTGGTTCGCTTCATTTGCGAGGCGGCATGCCTGCTCGAGGCCGGCGTTGATCGAGCCGTCGTCCATGACGGCGGCGTAGGATTGCACGACGGAATCGGCGCGATCCTGCAATCCCTTTCCCGCGGATTTCGCCAGTCGGCCGTCGCGATATTTCCACGCCATGTTCAACGTGCGATTCAGCAGATTCCCGATGCTGTTCGCCAGATCGACGTTGTAGCGCTGAATGAGACGCTCCTCGCTGAAGTCCGCGTCCTTTCCCGTGGCGATGTCGGCCATGAGGTAGTAGCGCACGGTCTCCGCGCCGTATTTGTCGGCAAGGGCGTCGGGATCGACGACATTGCCGAGGCTCTTGCTCATTTTTGAGCCGGCGATGTTCCACCAGCCGTGAACGAGAAGCGTCGGGATGTCCGCGTCCGCAAATCCGATGGCCTTGAGCATGATCGGCCAATAGACGCCGTGCGCGGGCACCATGATGTCCTTCCCGATCACGTGGAGGGCGGGCCACCACGCGTGGAATTCCGGACTTTGGATTTTGGAATTCGGATCGAAGCCCGGGGCGAAGCTGATGTAATTCACCAGCGCGTCGAACCAGACGTAGGTGACGTAATCGGGATCGAAGGGCAGCTCGATGCCCCAGGTGAGGCGGGCCTTCGGACGCGAGATGCAGAGGTCGCCGGTGACTTTTTCGACGGCGTTGCGGAGTTCCGCGAGGCGGAAGCCGGGCGTGACCAGTCCGGGCCGGCTGTCGAGCAGGTCGAGCAGCCACCGTTTGTGCTCGGCGAGTTTGAAGTAGTAGTTCTCCTCCTCGATGAGGACGACCTCTCCCCACTCGGCGCCGAATTCGCCGTCCGGGCCGCGTTCCTTCTCGGTGAGAAACTGCTCCTGCCGCACGCTGTAGTAGCCAGCCTGCCGGGCTTTGTAGAGCTGGCCCTCGTCGTGGAGCCGCTGGAGGAGCGTCTGCACGCAGGCCTTGTGCGCGGCGTCGGTCGTGGCGGCCCAGCCGTCGTATTCCACGCCGAGCTTCGCCCAGAGCGCGCGGAATTTTTCCGTGATTTCATCGACGAATTCCTGCGGCGGCACGCCGAGTTTCTCCGCGGATTGCTGGACCTTCTGCCCGTGCTGATCGACGCCGGTGAGAAAAAATACATCGCGCCCGCGCAGCCGCTGGTAGCGGGCGATCCCGTCGGCCAGCACTTTCTCGTAGGCATGGCCGATGTGCGGCGCGGCGTTCGTGTAATCGATCGCGGTGGTTATGAAAAAGGAACTCGACGCGGGGACGCGGGGACGCGGGGACACGGAGACTGCTACTTGCGGATGGTCCATTTTGATGGCTCGGAAATCATTTTGACGAGCATCGACTGGATGGACTCGCAGGCCGCGTCCAGGTCGGTGAAGGCGTCTTGTTTTAAATATCCGTTACGCGATGCGATCTCCAGCCAGACTTGGGTCTCGGCGGCTTCCGCTTCGGCATCGTTGAGTTTTGCCACGAATGCGGCTTCATAACGGCGTTTGCGCCAGGCCTCGGCCAGATTTGCGCAGACGGAGCGCGAGGAGCGGCGGATTTGATCGGTCAAAGAAAACCGCTCATCAGCAGGAAAGCTCCTGGTGAGTTCAAAGATGCGCAATGCGGCATCCATCGCTGCCTGGTAAACGCGCAATTCGCGAAAATGCCGCAGCGATTCGCTCATTTCTCCGCGTCTCCGCTTCCCTGCGTCTCCGTGTCGCGTTGAAGGTCGCCCTCGCGGGCGATCTTCCCGCCCCAGGACAGGATGCGCGCCTTCACGCCGGCGGACTCCGCTTCCTTGATTTGGTCGTTGCGGACGTAGAACAGCGAGAGGCTGGACCAGGCAAGTTGGTCGTTCGGGTTGAGTTCCGTCGCCTTGAGGCCGGCTTCGATGGCTTCGGGATGGCGGCCGGTTTTCATGAGCGCCATGCCGAGCGCGTGCCATGCGTCGAAGTAGTCGGGAACGGCAGCGACGCATCGGCGATATTTCTCGATGGCGGCGTCGAGTTCGCCGACCGCGATGTCGCCGCTCGCGTCGTCGAACAACGCCTCGATCTCCGGCGGCACCTGCTCCATTCGCGCCGCGCCTAGCCGCGGTTGCCGCTGGGAAAGGCGACTCCGGCCTCCCGTTGCGCGGATTTCAGCCACTCGGTCCAGAGGAGATTTTGCTGCTGCGCGAGGGCGTCGGCGACCAGGTCGGCGCGGTGTTGATCGATGGCTTTCGGATCTGCGGGGCCGCGCTTCTCCAGCCAGACGAGAAAGCCGCCGGTCGGCTCCGCGTGCAGGCCGGTGATCTCGCCTTCATTCGCGCTGCGGGCGGCGGCGGCGAAGCGGCGCAGATCGACAGGAGCGGCTTCGTCGCTAAGCAGGACGTTCGTGAACACTTGCGTCTTCAAGCCCGCGGCGGCGGCGGCCTGGGAGGCGGGCTGGCCGGCTCGCGCGGCCTCGCGCAACTTCGCGACCGCTCCGGTCGCGGCCTTCTCGAGAGCGGCCTTTGCGGCGGTATCGGTCAATTCCCGCGTGATTTCCGGACGCGCCTCGGCGAGCGTCATGGGGCGGGACGGAGTCACGGTCATGAGCTCAGCCACGACGAATTCGTCGCCATTCTGTAGCACCCCGGTGACGGGCGCTTTTTCGGTGAGCGTAAATGCGGCGGGTGCGATGGCGGTGGCGGGACCGCCGACGGCGACGGCGGATCCGAGTTCGGCGAGCGCCGGGATTTTGCCGTTGGCGTCGAAGGGCAGCGTGGTCTCGACCTTGAGCCCGGCTTCGGCGGCGGCCTTCTGCAATCCAGCGCCGGCGGCGTGGGTCGCGAAATTATCGGAGGCGTCGGCGACTTTTTGCTGGGCGTCGATCTTTGCCTTGCCATCGAGCTTCTGCGCGTCGGCGGGCATCGGGAAGCGGACGTAGCGCGCGGTGCGCAGCTCGGACGTGACGAAGCGTTTCGGGTCCGCCTTGAAGGCGGCGGTAATTTGATCCTCGGTCAGCTTCACCTGCCGGGCGAAGTCGGCCAGATCGAAGAGGACGGCGACGCCGGACGTCGGTTGAAACATGCGGGAGTAATACGCGATCTCGCCGTCGGTGACGGCGGGAACGGAGTCCAGCATCTGCTTGATGCGCTCGAGGATGAGCGAGCTGCGGACGAGGTTTTGAATCTCGAGCTCGGTGAAGCCCTGGGGCGTGAGCGCCGTCACCACGAGCTGGCGGTATTTTAGCGGATCGAACTGGCCGCCCGTCTGGAAGACGGGAAGCGCGGTGATGGCGTTCTTTACGTCTTCGTCACCGGGCTGGATGCCGAGGCGAAGGCCTTCGTGGTCGATGATGAGTTTGTTGATCACGAAATCGGAGAGGCCTTCGTCCGCGCCGTTGCCCCCGAGCGAGGTGGCGTATTCGGTGAGGCCGAGGGCGAGGGCGAGCTGGAATTTCCTGGCTTCGCGCTGGAAGTCGGTGACCGAGAGATTGCGGCCATAGACGCGGGCGACCTGGCCGGAGCCCTGGTGGGTCCGGTCGGTGATGCTATAGAAAAAGACGAACGAGATGATCGTCAAAATGGTGATCACCAGCATGAGATTGCGCTGGTGGGTGCGCATCCAGGTAAACATGGGAATTAGAGTCGCAAAGGGTGGAGCAGAGGTGAACAGCGTGAATAGGCGATCCTGCGACGAAATCAAGCTTGCACGTCGAGGGCGGCTGCAAGTCGTGACCGCGCAGCAAAGAATGCTCGACCCGCGCATGGCAATTCGGCGGAATGTCCCCATGCCTCCGCTCCCCCGGTTTGTCGTGCCATTTCTGGCCTGGGGCGTCTTCGCAGCCGACGCGGCCGCCGCCCCTGCCACGGCGGCAGGCGAACGCTCCGCGTGGGTTCAACTTTTTTCGGCGGCTCCGGCCACATGGGCGGTATTGGCCGTGTCGGCGATCCTGGCAGCCGCGCTCATCGCGCATCTCGGTTACGTCCTGAGCGATCGGAATGGCGTGCCGCGGCAATTGGTCGAGGTGCTCAAGCATGCGATGGACGCCGGAAATTACCAGGAGGCGTGGGAAACCTGCGGCCGCTGGTGGTCCGCCTGCCTCGCCCGCGTGCTCCAGCCGGCGCTGGAGAAAATCGGCAGGGGGCGGGAACGCGTCGAGGAAGCGCTCGTGCTCGCCGTGGAGAAGGAACGCAAGCTGGCGGCAATTCTCTCGTGGAGCCTGCTGGGTGTGGGTGTGGGACTGCCGCTGCTCTGCGGGTTTGCGGGTTGGTCCGGATTGGGTTCACTTTTTCGTGCGGACCAGACGGCCTCCGATCCGCGCACACTCACGCTGGCAATGGGCGAGCTCGTGTTGATCGCCGCGGCGGCCTTTGCGATTGCAGCGACTTCGTTGATCTTCTGGATATTGCTTCGGGGCACACCCGGACGCCTCTTCGACGCCGCCAGCATGGAGGCCGGAGAGCTTGTGAAAGACCTTGCCTACGAGGATCTGGAGGGGCTGCGGATCGGCGCGGAATTCGCGGCCGGGACGCTTCTTGGAGACGCCGAGGCGAGGCCCAGCGGCAAACTGCGCGTATCGCGCGAACTCACGACGGCCTGCCCGGCGTGCAACGGTCCGATCAATCCCAGCCGCAATCCCTGCCCGCACTGCGGCGTGCCGTTCGAGTGGTCGTAGCTGGGGTGCCGTTCCCTACCAGTAGCCCCATTGCCGCGTGAGCATGACGTAGATGCCGAGCGCGAGATTCGTGGTGGCGTGGGCGACGACGCAGGCAGCCAGGCTCTTCGTGCGAACGGCGACCCAGCCGTAAATTGCACCAGTGAGGAAGGCGGCGGGCCAGTCAGCCTGGGAATGCTCGAAGGTGAATGCGACGGCGACAGCCCAAAAGGAAAGGTGCGAGTATTTGCCGAAGGGCACCGAAGTGAACCGCTCGTCGATGAGGTAGCGCTGGAGAAATCCGCGCCAGAAAATCTCCTCGACGAGCGGGACGACGATTGCGAGCCGCAGGAACCGCACGACGACCGTGCCCCAGTAGAGCGCAGGCTGCGCCGCGAAGGCGCTGGGATCGAATCCGCCGAGCCGCTGCGGCTGGCCAAACAAAAGCTGGGGGCTGACCCACAACACGAATACCGCGAGACCGACCCCGACGGCCAGCGGCACCGGGCGTCGGAAACCGAAGTCGTATTCCTTCCAAAAAACACCCAGCGCGATGGCGCAGGCGAGCGTCTGGAGCGGATAGATCCAATACACGGGCTCGGCGAGCAGAAGATGGTGCGAGGAGCCGGCGAGCCTCTGCACCAACTGCACGAGGGCGAGGCCGAGCAGGAAAAGCCCGAACGGCGCGAGGTGCGCGAAAAGGGCTTTGCGCGGATCGTTCATGCAGGGAATCCATGCCGATTCGGTGCATTGTTGGCCAGCAATCAAATGGATATTCCTATTCGGAATCGCGCCATTGTGTCGTGATTAGGGCTGCCTGGCGCGGCTCATATGTGCCATGATGGCTCTTTATCATACCGGCGCTCCGGGATTTGATTCTATATAATATATTGTTAATAAGGGTATTACGTTATTTGTTCAAAGAGTGGCCTGGCCGCTGCTGAATCACTTGACGGAGGATTTTGTAAAAACATGTCAAAGATTTTAGGTATCGACCTCGGTACGACGAACTCCTGCATGTCCGTGATGGATGCAGGCGAGCCGGTGGTGCTGGAAAACTCGGAAGGTGCGCGCACGACGCCGTCCGTGGTCGCATTTTCCAAATCGGGCGAGCGGCTGGTTGGCCAGGCAGCCAAGCGCCAGGCGGTGACGAATCCCGCGAATACGGTTTTCTCGGTCAAGCGCTTCATGGGCCGCAAGTTTGCGGAGGTGAAGGATGAACTCGCCCGCGTGCCCTACAAGATGGTGGCGGCCTCGAATGGCGACGCGCACATCGAAGTCGAGGTCGGCGGCCAGAAGAAGCAATTCAGCCCGCCGGAAATCTCGGCGATGATTCTGGCCAAGCTCAAGGCCGACGCCGAGGCGAAGCTGGGCGAGAAGATCACGCAGGCCGTGATCACCGTGCCCGCGTATTTCAACGACTCGCAGCGCAATGCCACCAAGGACGCCGGCAAGATCGCGGGCCTCGAAGTGCTGCGCATCATCAATGAACCGACCGCGGCCTCGCTCGCCTACGGCCTCGACAAGAAAAAGGACGAAAAGATCGCGGTGTATGACCTCGGAGGCGGCACGTTCGACATTTCGGCCCTGGAGATCGGCGATGGCGTGTTTGAAGTGCGCGCGACGAATGGCGACACCCACCTTGGCGGCGACGACTGGGACAATCGCTTGATGGATTGGATCATCGGCGAGTTCAAGAAGGACACGGGCATCGACCTCAGCAAACAGCCCGACGCCGTGCAGCGCATCAAGGAGGAAGCCGAAAAGGCGAAGATCGCGCTCTCCTCGACGCAGGAATACGAGATCAATCTCCCGTTCGTGACCGCGGACCAAACCGGCCCGAAGCACATCCAGAAAAAGCTTACCCGCTCGAAGCTCGAGCAGCTTTGCGACGATCTTTTCGAACGCACGAAGAAGCCGGTCGCCGACTGCCTCGCCGATGCGAAGCTGACCGCCAGCAACATCGACGAACTCGTGCTCGTGGGCGGCATGACGCGCATGCCGAAGGTCGTCGAAACCGCGCGCGCGCTGGTCGGCAAGGAACCGCACAAGGGCGTGAATCCCGACGAAGTCGTCGCCATCGGCGCGGCGATCCAGGGCGGCGTGCTGCGCGGCGACGTGAAGGACGTGCTCCTGCTCGATGTCACCCCGCTGACGCTCGCCATCGAGACGGCGGGCGGAGTGGCGACTTCGATGATCCCGCGCAATACGACCATCCCGACCCGCAAGTCGCAGACGTTCTCGACCTACAGCGACAACCAGCCGGGCGTGGAAATCAAGGTGCTCCAAGGCGAACGTCCGCTCAGCCGCGACAATAAAAATCTCGGCACCTTCCATCTCGATGGCATCCCGCCGGCCCCGCGCGGCACACCGCAGATCGAGGTGACGTTCGACATCGACGCGAATGGCATTCTGCATGTCTCCGCGAAGGATCTCGGCACCGGCAAGGAGCAGAAAATTTCCATCACCGGCAGCTCCGGTCTCTCGAAGGACGAGATCGAGAAAATGCAGCGGGAGGCCGAGTCGCACGCCGAGGAGGACAAGAAGGCGAAGGAGGCCATCGAGGCGCGCAACAACGCCGACAACCTCGCCTATCAATGCGAGAAGCAACTCACCGAACTCGGCGACAAGCTCGACGGCGCGACGAAAAAGAACATCGAAGACGCCATTGCGAAAGTGCGCGAAGCGCTCAAGGGCGACGACACCGAGACCATCAAGTCCGCGCAGGACGACCTGCAAACGAAGTTCCAGGCAGTCAGCGCCGAGCTCTACAAGCAGGCTGCAGCCAGCCAGCAGCAGGAGGCCGCAGGCGCCGGGGCTGCTCCCGGACCGGAGGCAGCCGATGGCGGACCGTCGCCGAAGAAGGACGCCGACGTCGTGGACGCGGAATTCGAAATGGTGGACGAGGACAAGAAAAAATAACAGCGATCCGGCCTCCCAATCCGGGCGCCGAACAGCCAGCTTAACCGCCCCACTCAAACAAAAATTTAGCAAGCCGGCTCCCGCGCCTTACGGTGCGGGAAGCCACTGTTAAACAACCAAACCAAAAAGGAGAACGCCATCATGGCAGCCAACATCAAACCCATCGGAGACCGCGTGCTCGTAAAGCCGCTCGAAGAAAAAGAAACCAAGAAGGGTGGAATCATCATTCCCGATTCCGCCAAGGAAAAGCCGCAGGAAGGCGAAGTCGTGGCCCTCGGCACCGGCAAACTCGACGACAAGGGCGTGAAAATCGCATTCACCGTGAAGAAGGGCGATAAAGTGCTCATCTCGAAATACGGTGGCACCGAGATCAAAATCGACGGCGAGGGCTACCTCATCATGCGTGAGGACGACATCCTCGGCATCCTCGGTTAACGCCGCTTCCAGCAACCATCAACCCACAACCATCATCTAATTAAAATGGCAGCAAAACAGCTTCAGTTTGACGAGGGCGCGCGACAGGCGTTGCTCCGCGGCGTCGAAAAGTTGGCGAAAGCCGTCAAGGCAACCCTCGGGCCAGCCGGACGCAACGTCATCCTCGACAAGAAATTCGGCAGCCCCACGATCACCAAGGACGGCGTCACCGTCGCCAAGGAGATCGAGCTCGACGATCCCTACGAAAACATGGGCGCCCAGCTCGTGCGTGAGGTCGCCAGCAAGACCAGCGACATCGCCGGCGACGGCACCACCACGGCGACCGTTCTCGCCGAGGCCATCTACAAGGAAGGCCTCAAGAACGTCACCGCCGGTGCGAACCCGATGAGCCTCCAGCGCGGCATCAACAAGGCCGTCGAGGCCATCGTTGCCGAGCTTGGCCGCATCGCGAAGAAGGTGAAGGACTCGAGCGAAATCGCCCAGGTCGCCACCGTTTCCGCGAATTGGGACGTCACCATCGGCCAGATCATCGCGGACGCGATGGAGAAGGTCGGCAAGGACGGCACCATCACGGTCGAGGAAGCGAAGTCCATCGAGACGACGCTCGACGTCGTCGAGGGCATGCAGTTCGACAAGGGCTACCTCTCGCCCTACTTCGTCACCAATACCGAGGACATGGAAGCCGTTCTCGAGAACGCTTACATCCTTCTTTACGAAAAGAAGGTCAGCAGCCTCAAGGATCTCCTGCCGCTGCTCGAGAAGGTCGCGAAGAGCGGTCGTCCGTTCCTCATCATCGCTGAAGACGTCGAAGGGGAGGCCCTCGCGACCCTCGTGGTGAACAAGCTCCGTGGCACGCTCCAGGTCGCAGCCGTCAAGGCTCCGGGCTTCGGAGATCGCCGCAAGGCCATGCTCGAAGACATCGCCGTCCTCACGGGCGGTCGTCTCATCACCGAGGATCTCGGCATCAAGCTCGAGAATCTCCAGCTCGAAGATCTCGGCCGCGCCAAGCGCGTCGTGATCGACAAGGAGAACACCACCGTCATCGAAGGCGAAGGCAAGGGCTCCGACATCCAGGGCCGCGTCGGCCAGATCCGCCGTCAGATCGAGGAAACCACCAGCGACTATGATCGGGAGAAGCTCCAGGAGCGTCTCGCGAAGCTCGCCGGCGGTGTCGCCGTGATCAACGTCGGAGCCGCGACCGAGACCGAGATGAAGGAAAAGAAAGCCCGCGTCGAAGACGCCCTCCACGCGACCCGTGCGGCCGTCGAAGAAGGCATCGTTCCCGGCGGCGGTGTCGCTCTCGTCCGCGCGCAGAAGGCGCTCGACGCGCTCACGCTCGAAGGTGACGAGGCCATCGGCCTTGGCATCATCCGGCGCGCCATCGAGTCCCCGCTCCGCCAGCTCGCAGCCAATGCGGGCCTGGAAGGCGCCCTCATCGTGCAGGAAGTCAAGAAGCGCAAGGGCAACGAAGGCTACAACGTCGCCACCGGCCAATACGAAGATCTCGTGAAGGCAGGCGTCGTCGATCCCGCGAAGGTCACCCGCTCGGCGCTGCAAAATGCGGCGTCCATCAGCGGCCTGCTCCTCACCACCGAGGCCCTCATCACCGAGGTCCCCGAGAAGGAGAAGGCCCCCGCCATGCCTCCGGGCGGCGGAGGAATGGGCGGCATGGACTACTAAAAAAACGTCCCGCCAACCATCCGTCATTCCGCACGGAACGACTGATTCCTCAAAGACCGCCGCCCGGCCAACGGGCGGCGGTTCTTTGTTGGGGCCTCGAAAACAAGTTTCCCCTCCGGTCTTCCGCCTTCCCGCAGCCTTTTTCCTTTACAGCATCGTCTCGCGAGTTATCAGTCCTCGATACCCGTTTTAATCTCTTCCACCCCGATCGCATGCCGCGCAATTTGTTCCTCTCCAGCTTTTTCACACGAGTTTTCAGTCTGACCTTGGCCCTTGGAGCCCTCGCCCCGGTCGGCGGATGGGCCCAGACGGTGCATTACAACCTCCGCGCGCAGACGCGCGACAAAATCACGGCGCTCACTGGAAGTGCCCGCCAAGGCTCATTCGGGGCTCCATCTATCAACGACAAGGGAAATGTTGCCTACGCCTGCGTTCTATCGGGCCCATCGATCGGTGCATTGAATACTTTTTCAATCATTTGGAGAAAAAACGGCAAGAAACCTGCCAAAGTGGCATTGCAAGGCGGAACGCCGCAGTTTTTTGGTTTCAATGACCCGCGAACCCTCAACGATAATTTTTTGATCGATACAAACGATGCGAGCAATGTCTTCCCTGTATCAGGGTCTGGATACATGTTCCGCATCGCGAAGGATGTCGCTCTCAATAATAACAACCACATCGGCTTTGCGGGGCAGATGATTGAGACCGTCGAGACGGACACGGCCAACCCCGCGCCAGCCCCCCCCACGATTACGACGACCGATCAGAGCTACGCTGTCTATGGCGAAATCCTTCCCTCGGGCAGT
This sequence comes from Terrimicrobiaceae bacterium, assembly GCA_028713285.1. Classification (GTDB taxonomy): domain Bacteria; phylum Verrucomicrobiota; class Verrucomicrobiia; order Chthoniobacterales; family JAATET01; genus JAATET01. The sequence goes on along the minus strand of JAQTOP010000014.1, from coordinate 14,560 downwards.
ACATTTACAAATACGGGAATAACCACCTATCTGAATTACTTTTCGGGAATTCTTACGAACACGTTGAGTATCAATCAGACGGGTGCGGTTCCGTTCAGCGGCATGTTCCGGATCACTCCCGAAGAGTTTTTGCCGGGCTTCGCTTTCAATTCACCCACTGGAGGCACGCTCGTCGCTACGACTGCCTCGAATGTCATCGGGTTGCCGTATTTCACAACATTCGATAGCTTTACTGATCCAATCATTGCCAACAAGAACATCTGTTTCATCGTCGCGAATCTCTCTGAAACCGGGGCTCAATTTGATGGGATCTGGCAGGGCAGCAATCCGAATCTCCAGCCCGTCGTGGTTATTCAGGATACCGCACCCGGTGGCGGCACGTTCACGGCCTTCGACGGCAAGGTTGGACCGAGTCCAAAGGCCAACTTCGCGGCATTCATCGCCAACGTGACTGGAAATACCGCCCTCACTCGCGGCGTGTTTCGTTCGACGCTGAACGGAAAGAGCATCGTCACCATCGCGGCGGTCGGTGATGCCGCGCCGGGCGGCATCGGAGACTTTGCTGAATTTACGCTGGCTTCGTCAAATAATCGCGGCCAGGTGGCCCTTCTCGGAGACGTGACGGATACGAACAACAAAACGCTGTCGGGCATCTGGCTCACCGATTCCGCGGGAAAGAACCTGCGGCAGATGGTGATCGAGGGCCAGACGCTCACTGTGGGAAGCAAAAAGAAGACAGTCACCAAGATCGCCTTCAGTCCGGTATCGGGCCTTAACAAGAAGGGCCAGATTGCCTTCACCGCCTCATTCACCGACCGCACCTCGGCTGTTTTCATCGCGAAATAGGCGGGAAACGTAATCTCCGCATCCGCGCAAATCGAAACCGATCCATTGATCGCTTCGTTTACCGCGCGAATTTAGACCAAGTCCAGTTAAGAACCGGACCTTCGTAAGGTAGGGGCATCGCGCTGCGAGGCCCGGTCGTCGAGATGGGGTTGGGGCCCCGTCACCCCACCTGGTGACGACCCTGCCTTTTCTCTCCCAGGGATCATCCAATTCTTAACGGGAAACGGTATTACCTGATCAGGCGGCCAGCGCTTTGCGCAACGCGACGACCCTCCGTTCGTCCACGGGCTTTGCGATATCGCCACCGCGCTTCACCGAGGTGCCGACGATGAAGCCATTCGCAAATTCGAGATAGCCGCCCACGTTCGCCGCCGTCACCCCGCTGCCGAGGAGGATCGGCGTGTCCGGGCAGGCGGCGCGCACGCGGCGCACGTCGTCGATCTTGGTTGCGACGCCCGTTCCCGTGCCGGAGACGATCAGCGCGTCCGCGAGGCCGCGCTCGACCGTGTCGCGGGCTGCGATCTCGATGGGCAGATCGCCAAGCGGCGAGGCGTGCTTCACCAGCACATCGGCGAAGAGGTTTACCGTGGGCGCGAGCCGCTGACGCAAACGCACGGTCTCGAAAGCATGGCCTTCGATCAGGCCCTGATCGGTCACCATCGCGCCGGTGTGAACATTTACCCGGATGAATGAGCCGCCGCACGCGGCGCAAAGCGCGAGCGCGGCATGGGCGTCGTTGCGCAGGACGTTGAATCCGAGCGGCAGTCTCACCGTCGCGCGGATCGCCGCACTCGCGACGGCCATCGCGGCGACGGTCTCGGCCGGCACCGCGCCTTTCGTGAATGGCACGTCACCGAAATTCTCGATCACGAGCAGGTCGGCGCCGCCCTGTTCGAATGCCCGGGCGTCGGCGACCGCGGATTTCGAAATCGCCGGGAAGTCTCCCTGCCATCGCGGCGAACCGGGAAGCGGCTTGAGGTGGATGACTCCGATCAGCGCGTGCCGCCCGTCGGGCAGGACGCTCGTGAATTCTGATTTCCCTGCAGCAGGCATAACCGGCCAAGCAATACCCGCCTCGCGCCCGGGACGCAACGGGCGCGACGCACGAACTGGCCGTCGAATGTCTCGTCGCCGGCGCGACAGCCTCCGCGATGGACGCGTGCATCCGCGCGCTTTTGCTTGCAAACCCGTGGGTGATTGGCACTTTTCCAGCTTACATGCAGGGGATGTTTGCCGATTACGAGGTCGGGGGTTTTTTCGACGAGATGTTCGACTCGGCGGGCAGGGTGCGCCCCCACTACGCGAAGCTGCTCGATCAATTTTCGGAGATGGAGCCGGCGGAGTTCGAGCGCAAGAACGCGCTGGCCGAGCACTCGTATCTGAGCCAGGGCATCACGTTCACCGTCTATAGCGGCGACGAGGGGACGGAGCGGATTTTCCCGTTCGATCTCATCCCGCGCATCGTGCCGGCGGACGAGTGGGCGCACATCGAGCGCGGGCTCGCGCAGCGGCTCACGGCGCTGAACATGTTCCTGCACGATGTGTATCACGAGCAGCACATCATCAAGGAGGGGATCGTCCCCGGCGAGATCGTGCGCAGCGCGAAGCATTTCCGCCCCGAGTTCATGGGTTTCGACGTGCCGAAGAATATCTACATCCACATCTGCGGCACGGATCTCATTCGCGATGGAGACGGGCGCTACCTCGTGCTCGAGGACAATGGCCGCTGCCCGTCGGGCGTCTCCTATTTGCTGGAGAACCGGCAGGCGATGAAGCGCGTCTTTCCGGGCCTGTTCTCGCGGAATTCCGTGCGGCCTGTGGACCGCTATCCGCAGGAGCTTCTTGCCGTGCTGCGGCACATCGCGCCGAACGACAAGCCCGACCCGACCATCGCCGTGCTCTCGCCGGGGATATTCAACTCGGCGTATTTCGAGCACTCGTTCCTTGCCCGGGAAATGGGCATCGAGATCGTGGTGGGGGCCGATCTTATCGTGCAGAACCAGCGCGTCTATATGAAGACGACGCACGGGCTCAAGCAGGTCGATGTGATCTACCGGCGCATCGACGACGACTTCCTCGATCCGCTGGTTTTCCGCAAGGATTCCGTGCTCGGCGTGCCCGGCCTCGTGGATGCCTACCGCGCGGGCAACGTGAGCCTGGCGAACACCATCGGCACCGGCGTCGCGGATGACAAAGTCACGTATTACTACGTGCCGCAGATGATCAAATTCTACCTTGCCGAGGACCCGATCCTGCCGAACGTCGATACCTTCCTTTCCGCCGTGGACTCGGATCGCAAATACATCCTCGACAACATCGAGCAGCTCGTCGTGAAGTCGGCGAACGAGAGCGGCGGCTACGGCATGCTCATCGGGCCGCACGGCACGAAGGAGCAGATCGAGAAATTCCGGCAGGCCATCATCAACGACCCGCGCGGCTACGTCGCGCAGCCGGTCATCCAGCTTTCGCGCTCGCCCTCGTTCTGCGGCGGAGCCATCGAAGGCCGGCACATTGACCTGCGGCCCTACGTGCTGTGCGGGGAGAAGATTTCCATCGTGCCCGGCGGGCTCACGCGCGTCGCGATGAACAAGGGCTCCCTCGTCGTGAATTCCTCCCAGGGCGGGGGGAGCAAGGATACCTGGGTGCTGGATGCCGATTCGGAATAGCTCCATGTTAAGCCGAGTCGCCGATTCCTGTTACTGGTTGAGCCGCTATATCGAGCGGGCGGAGACGAACGCCCGCTTGCTCAGCGTGAACATGAGCCTCATGCTCGATCTCGAGGATGCCGGCGAAGGCTCCGTCCGCGAGCATTGGGAGCCGGTGCTCGCCTCGCTCGAGGACCAGGAGCTTTTCGGCACGCTTTTCGATCACATCGACGGCGAGTCGGTGCGGGAATTCGTGACGTTCGAGAAGAAGAATCCGAACTCGATCATCTCCTGCGTTTCAGGCGCGCGTGAAAATGCCCGCACGGTGCGCGAGCAGATCTCGAGCGCCATGTGGGAGCACATCAACAAGCTCTACCTCTACCTCCGCAGCGAAAAGGCCCGCTCCGACTACCGTAACACCCCGCACGATTTCTATCGCAGCGTAATTGACGGCTCGCACCTCTTCCAGGGCATCACCGACGCGACGATGACGCACGGCGAGGGCTGGCTGTTCATCCAGGTGGGGAAATTCCTCGAGCGCGCCGACTCCACCTCGCGCGTGCTGGACTTGAAATACCACACGCTGCTGCCAATGGGCGAGCGCGTCGGCGGAAACGTCGATCTCACGCAATGGATGGCCGTGCTCCGCTCGTGCAGCGCGCTCGAGGCTTATCTCAAGATTCGGGTCGGGCACGTCGCCGCGTGGGAAGTCGCGGAGTTTCTCATCCTGCACCCGACCTTCCCGCGCTCGATCCGCTACAGCGTGGATCACATGGATCGCGCCATTCACCGCATCTCGGGCAGCGGGATTTCCGCCTTCCACAACGAGCCCGAGCGCCTCTCCGGCATGCTCCGCTCCAGCCTCGACTATGCGACCGTCGAGAGCATCTTCGAGACCGGCCTGCACCAATATCTCGACCGGACGCAACTCCGCCTCATCGAGATCGCCGACAAGCTGAGCAAGACGTACTGCGAGTGGCTCGACGAGAGTGTCGAGCCCGTGGGCTGACCCTCCGGCTCACCGGCACCCCCCCCGATCTCGCGACGTCGCGAAAAAGTGACGCGTTGTGTCCCCGGCGCGCGAACTTGTTCGTCGTGTATTTGAACCGCAACGAGCCGTTGCGGGACAGTCAACCTCAGCTAAAAGGAATAACCATATGACAACGCAGACAAACACATCCGAATACATGCTCCTGTTTCGAGGCACCCGTTGGGAAGAAGGCCTCTCCCCGGAGGAAACCGAGAAAGTCCTGAACCGATTCTTCGCGTGGTTCGAGAACTTGAAGGCGAAGGGAAAGTTGAAGGCCGGACAACCGCTGATGCGCGAGGGCAGAATCGTATCGAGTTCAAACGGCCGCACGATCGTTGATGGGCCGTTCGCGGAATCCAAGGAAGCCATCGGCGGATACTTCCTGCTCACCGTGGCGGGCATGGAGGAGGCGGTGGCCATTGCCCGGCAATGCCCCATCCTCGAGTTTGGATCGAGCGTGGAGGTCCGGCCCGTCGCGGAGGAGTGTCCCACCATGCGGGACAATCGCGAGGCGGTGGCGGAACTCGCTCATGCCGCCGCCTGAAATCGCTCACGAAATGGCGCCACCCGGGGACGCACCCCGGGTGGTGGAGCATTTGTTCCGGCACGAATGGGGGCGGATGGTCGCCACGCTGACCCGCATTTTCGGCGTCGAGCATCTCGAACTGGCAGAGGACGTGGTGCAGGAAGCGCTGTCGCGCGCCCTGCAAACGTGGCCGTATTACGGCGTCCCGAAAAATCCTCCCGCATGGATCATGCGCGTGTCGCGAAACCTCGCGCTGGACCATGTGCGCCGCGCGACCACTTTTCGGAACAAGGAAACCGCGATCGCGAATTTCCTGGAACACATGGACGCCGGCGAACCGGTTTTCTCGGAGGACGAAATTCGGGACGACAGCCTGCGCCTGATGTTCGTTTGCTGTCACCCGGAAGTTTCGCAGGAAGCCCAGGTGGCGCTCGCTTTGAAGACGCTTTGCGGATTCAGTCACGGCGAAATCGCGCAGGCATTCCTGTCGTCCGAAGCGGCCATCGCCAAGCGGCTCACGCGCGCCCGGCAGCGCATCCAGGAGCAGGGCATTCCCTTCGAGATTCCGTCCGGCGCGGCGCTCTCCACCCGCCTGGAGGGCGTCCTGCAGGTCCTCTACCTGCTTTTCAACGAAGGATACAAGGCCTCCAGCGGCGAGAATGTGGTGAGGGAGGAACTCTGCGCGGAAGCCATTCGCCTGGCGACCCTGCTCGTCGAGCATCCGGTGGGAGATGGGCCCGCCACGCACGCGCTGCTTGCGCTCATGTTGTTGAACGGAGCGCGGCTGCCCGCGCGCGTGGACGGCGAAGGAAATTTTCTTCGTCTCGAGGAGCAGGACCGTTCGCAGTGGAGCCGCGCGATGATCGAGCGCGGCATCCTGCATCTCGGCCAGTCGGCCGTCGGCAACGCCCTGAGCCGATACCATCTCGAAGCCGGAATCGCCGCCTGCCACTGCACGGCATCCGATTATGCATCGACCGATTGGCCGCAGATTCTCTCGTTGTATAACCGTCTTGCGGAGCTCGACCCTTCGCCGATCGTCGCGCTGAACCGTGCGGTCGCCGTCGCCAAAGTCCACGGTCCGGCGAAGGGAATCGCGTCCGTAGAGGCGATCCTGAACGCCCGCCAGTTGGGATCGTATCACCTGCTCCATGCGATCCTCGGCGAATTCGAGGCGGAACTGGAGCACTTTCAAGTCGCCGCCGATCACCTCCGCAATGCCCTCCGACTCAGCGAGCTGACGCCCGAGCGGGTGTTTCTCGCGAACCGGCTGCGGGATTGCGAGGAAAAAACCCGGACCGAAAAAAACGGACGGGATGTCCTGAATGAGCCCGTCCGTTCGTCGAGAGACTGAACAGACAACCATCCGAAAACAAAAACCCAACCGAACCAACCATCATGAAATCCAGCACAGCCATCGCAGAGAACCGGGACATCGAAGGGTGCTCGGCCACGCAATCAACCGGGCGGACCGCAAAGGCCGTTCCCGAGGGGATGCACACCGTAACGCCCCACTTGATTTGCAACGGTGCCGCCGATGCCATCGAGTTTTACAAGGCGGCGTTCGATGCCGTCGAAATGTTCCGGCTGCCCGGCCAGAACGGAAAATTGATTCATGCCTCCATCCGAATCGGGGATTCGACGGTCATGCTGGCGGAGGAATCTCCCGCATGGGGCGCGCTGGGACCCAGGGCGCTCAAAGGCTCGCCGGTGACGATTCACCTTCAAGTCGAGGACGCTGATGCATTCGTCGAGCGCGCCGTCCGGGCAGGGGCGAAGCTCACGCTGCCCGTCGATGAAATGTTTTGGGGCGACCGCTATGGCAGGATCGAGGACCCGTTTGGCCATCAGTGGTCCGTGGCCACGCACGTGCGCGATCTCACCCCGGAGGAAATTCAGCAGGCGGCGCCGGCGGCCTGCGGCTGACCGGGGGCAACGTCGCTGCCATTGCAAACCCATCCACTCGGAATCCCATGCTGATCAAAATTCTCATCGCCGTCGGAGCGGTCGTCGCGCTCCTTTTCATCGTCGTTGCCGTGCAGCCATCGGAGTTCCGCATCGCGCGCTCGGCGACCATTCCCGCCCCGCCGGCGGTGGTATTCGAGCAGGTGAACGATCTGCACAAATGGCAGGCGTGGTCGCCCTGGGCGAAGCTCGATCCCGCCGCGAAAAACTCGTTCGAGGGACCGCCCGCAGGCACGGGCGCCATCTTTCGATGGGCGGGCAATGACAAGGTCGGCGAGGGGAGCATGACGATCACCGAGAGTCGTCCGAGCGAGCTGGTGCGTTTCAGACTGGACTTCGTCAAACCCTTTGCGGGAACGAACGTCGCGGAATTCACCTTCAAGCCCGAGGGCGATCAAACCCAGGTCACGTGGACCATGACGGGAACAAAAAACTTCGTCTTCAAGGCGGTGGGCCTGTTCATGAATTGCGACAGGATGGTCGGCGGCCAGTTTGAACAGGGCCTAGCGGACTTGAAATCGGTCGTTCAACCCGCCGGCGCGCAGAAGCCGTGAAGACCCGCCGCCAGGATGCGGCGGCGCGGGCAGGCCATGGCGACTGCACGAGTCGTCTTCGTCGCGGCGATCGAAAGCGGTATCGATTTCGATCCACCAGGCAAGCGGAAGGCGCTCGAGTTTCGATTCATCATGGGCTTGCGCCAGATCGACTCCCGCTGGCGGTTTGGCACGAGCATCGTTCAACCCCCGCAATGGATTGAAAATTTACCGACGACACACAACCCAACCGGAAATCCGAATATGAACCAGACATTGATCCAACCCTACCTCTTCTTCGGCGGCCGCTGCGAAGAGGCGCTCGAATTCTATCGCGACGCGCTCGGCGCGCAGGTGGAGTTGCTCATGCATTTCAAGGACAGTCCGGAGCCGCAGCCGCCCGGAATGCTCGCGCCCGGCTACGAAGACAAGGTGATGCACGCGACGTTTCGCATCGGCGGATCGACGCTCATGGCATCGGACGGATGCGGGGCGACTCCGAGTTTCGCCGGCTTCTCGCTCTCGCTCGCCGTGCCAACGGAAGCCGAGGCGGACCGCGCCTTCGCCGCGCTCGTCAATGGCGGAGAGGTGAAAATGCCGCTCGCAAAAACCTTCTGGTCGCCGCGTTTCGGAATGCTCACCGATCGCTTCGGCCTCGGCTGGATGATCAGCGTCGTGGCTTGAACAGGAGCGCGCCGGCCAGGACAAGGAGGAACGCATGAGCGGAATACGCGTATTGGTCGGCACCCGGAAGGGTGCGTTCATCCTCACGTCCGATGGCAACCGCGAGCGTTGGGAAATCAGCGCCCCGCAATTCACCGGCTGGGAGATTTATCACCTCAAGGGCTCGCCCGTTGACCCGAACCGGCTTTATGCCTCGCAGACAAGCGGATGGTTTGGCCAGGTGATCCAGCGCTCCGACGATGGGGGCAAAACCTGGGCGCCGGTTGGGAACGAATTCAAATATGACGGCGTCCCCGGCACGCACCAGTGGTATGACGGCACGCAGCACCCGTGGGAGTTCAAGCGCGTCTGGCATCTGGAGCCTTCACTCACCGATCCGGATACGGTCTTCGCCGGGGCGGAGGATGCCGCCCTGTTCCGCACCACGGACGGAGGCCGCACATGGCGGGAGCTTCCGGCGCTGCGAGCGGCGAAGGGCCATCTGTGGCAGCCGGGCGCGGGGGGGATGGGCTTGCATACGATCCTTCTGGATGCGGCCAGGCCGGATCGAATCTTCGTCGCGATTTCCGCGGCGGGCGTTTTCCGTACCGACGACGGCGGCGCGACCTGGCGCCCTGCGAACCGCGGCCTGAAGTCGCCGTTCGAGCTCCCCGATCCGGATGCGGAAGTCGGCCACTGCGTTCATCGCATCGCCGCGCATCCATCGCGTCCGGACGTCCTGTTCATGCAAAAGCATTGGGACGTGATGCGCAGCGACGATGCCGGCGATTCATGGCACGAGGTGAGCGGCAACCTTCCGTCCGATTTCGGCTTCCCCATCGACGTTCACGCACACGAACCGGACACCATCTACGTCGTCCCCATCAAGAGCGACTCCGAGCATATTCCGCCCGAAGGCAAACTGCGCGTGTATCGCAGTCGGACCGGCGGAAACGAATGGGAGGCGCTCACGAAGGGCCTGCCGCAAAAGGACTGCTACGTAAACGTGCTGCGCGACGCGATGGCCGTGGACTCGCTCGAACCGTGCGGCGTGTATTTCGGTACGACCGGCGGCCAGGTCTATGCCTCCGCCGACAGCGGCGATTCCTGGATTCCCATCGTGCGCGACCTGCCGGCGGTCCTGTCCGTCGAGGTCCAGACTTTGCCATGATCCGGGTCGTGCTTCCGTGCCATCTCCGCACGCTGGCGCGCGCGGACGACGAGGTGCGGATCGAAGTCGGGCGTCCGGCCACGCAGCGGGCGGTGCTCGACGCCCTCGAGGCGCGGTATCCGGTGCTGCGCGGGACGATTCGCGATCACGCCACGCTGCGGCGGCGGCCGTTCATCCGGTTTTTCGCATGCAGCGAGGATTTGTCTCATGAATCGCCCGACGCCAGGCTGCCCGAAGCGGTATTGACTGGAGTGGAGCCGTTTCTGATCGTCGGAGCGATGGCGGGCGGCTGAACGCGCCAAACCCGCGCACTCAATTCCATCACGACCGAAACCCAAAGCAGGAGCGATATCCAATACGGCCATGGCAAATACCCGACCCGACACGAACCAACCCGGCGGGCGAAGCGCGAAGTCCTTCGCCCGCCATCTGCCGACCGCCGCACGGCTCCTGCTGGGGCTTGTCTTCTTCGTTTTCGGACTCAACGGATTTCTGAATTTCATCCCACCGCCCCCGACGCCGATGGCCGGGGGGGCCATGGCATTCGCGGGAGCGTTGATGAAAACGGGTTACATGTTTCGTCTGATCGCCGGGACCCAGGTGCTCGTCGGAATCCTGCTCCTGTCCAATCGCTTCGTGCCGCTGGCGCTGGCTCTCATCGCGCCTGTCGTGGTCAACATCGTCGCCTTTCATGCCTTTCTCGAACCGACCGGCATGGTCATCGCGATCGTCGTGTTGCTGCTGGAGCTTTATCTCGCCTGGGCCTATCGCAAGGCGTTCCTCCCGATGCTCGCGATGAAAACGACGCCGGATTGAAATGGCTACGGCTTCACCGCCGTCGCGAGAATCGTCTGGAAATTCGGCGCCTGCTTCTCGCGCGAAACCGTCGAGATATCGATCTGCCGAAAGCGGGCGCTTTTGAGCATCTGGTGGAGCTCGACTTCGGAAAACCCGAGCCAGACATGCGCGTAGAGCTCCCGCGCCTGTTCGTAGCTGTGGCTGGCGAGGTCGAGAATCACGATGCGCCCGCCGGGCTTGAGAATTCGGAATGCCTCGGCGACGGCCCTGGGTGGCCGCGCGGCGTGATGCAATGCCTGGCTGAACAACGCGACATCGATGGTCGCATCCTCGATGGGAGGCGCCTCGATGTCGCCGAGCCGGTATTCGAGATTATCGAAGCCATGCTCGCGGGCGAGCGCCGCGCCGAACTCGACCATCTTTTCGGAATTGTCGATCGCGAGCACCTTTTTCGCGTGACGGGCGAGCAACTGCGAGAGCGTGCCCTCGCCGGCGCCGAGGTCGGCGATCACCATGGGAGGCAGCAGGTGCAGCAGCGCATGGGCGAGCGCCTGCCAGGAACGGCCCGGAATATAGGTGCGGCCGAATTTTCCCGCGAGCCGGTTGAAGTATTCCGCCGCCTTGTCCTTGCGCTTGCCCAAAGTGAACGCAAGGGCGGAGAGGTCGCGCTTCGATTCGGGAATCTCGCTTCCCGCCAGCGCGACGAGTTCCGCGAGCGGGGAGTCGTCCGGCAGATCCGCGCTGTAGAAAATATTTTTACCCACGCGCCGGTCGGTCACGAGCCCCTCGCGCTTGAGCAGCGCCAGGCCCGCCGAGATGCGGCTCTGGCCCATCGCGAGGATTTCCTGCAGCTCCGCGACCGTCAGCTCCTCCTCGCGCAGCAGCCGCAGCAGCCTCAGGCGCGTGGGGTCCGACAGCAGGCGAAACGATTTTAGGATTGACGCCATTTGACTCATCAAAATATTGACATACTTTAATACGTTTTTTCAAACCTGATTTATTTCCCATGTCCCGCCGTTATATTTTTTCCTCCGAATCCGTTGGCGAGGGCCATCCGGACAAGGTCTGCGACACGATTTCCGATGCGATTCTTGATGCGTGCCTGACCGTGGATCGCGGGAGCCGCGTTGCCTGCGAGACCTTCGCGAAAAGCAACATCGTCGTTGTGGGCGGCGAAATCACGATTCCGAAGATCGGGCGGAAGCCGATCGGCGAGGCGATCAATATCGACAAGGTCGTCCGCGACGCGGTGCGCGGCATCGGCTACGTCCATGATGACGACGTCTTCCACGCCGACCGCATTTTCATCAACAATTACCTCACCACGCAGTCGCCCGACATCGCGCAGGGCGTGGATGCAAAAAAGGCCGCGCACAAGAAAACGGCCGAGCAGGGCGCGGGGGACCAGGGCATCATGTTCGGCTACGCATGCGAGGAGACGCCGGAGCTGATGCCCGCGCCGATCATGTTCGCCCATCGCCTCGGCCGCGAGCTCACCCGCATCCGCAAAGCCGGAAAGCTTGCGAAATGGCTGCGGCCCGACGCGAAGAGCCAGGTCTCGGTGGAATATGTGGACGGCAAACCGACCCGGATCGTGAACGTCGTCATCTCGACGCAGCATACCGCCGACGTCGAGCACCCGGTCATCGAGAAATTCTGCATCGAGCAGGTGATCAAGAAGGTGCTTCCGAAGGCGCTGCTCACGAAGGACACCGAGTATCTGATCAACCCCACGGGCCGCTTCGTCACGGGCGGACCGCAGGGGGACAGCGGGTTGACGGGACGCAAAATCATCGTCGATACCTACGGAGGGACGGGGCGGCACGGCGGAGGTGCTTTTTCCGGCAAGGATCCGTCGAAGGTCGATCGCAGCGCCGCCTACATGGCCCGCTGGGTCGCGAAGAACGTTGTGGCCGCGGGGCTCGCCGCGAAATGCGAAATCCAGTTCGCCTACGCCATTGGCCATCCGCAGCCCGTGAGCGTGCATGTCGATACCTTCGGCACGGGCACGAAGCCCGACGACGCCATCCTCGCTGCGATTCTGAAGGTCTTCAGCTTCAAGCCCGCCGACATCGTCAAGCAACTCAACCTCCTCCGCCCGATCTACTCGAAGAGCACGAACTACGGACATTTCGGCAAGGACGATCCCGATCTCACTTGGGAGCGCACCGACAAGGCCGCGGCGCTCAAGAAAGCGATCGCCTGAGGAATCGTCCACGGGTTTCGCCGATTTTCGCAGATTGAATGAACGGGAATTCGCCGACTTTTGTGGACCAAATAAAAATCTATGAGCACGAACACCATTGAGAAAACCGCGACTGACTACAAGGTCGCCGACATCAGCCTCGCCGAATGGGGCCGCAAGGAAATCGACATCGCCGAGAAGGAGATGCCGGGCTTGATTTCGATCCGCGAGCAATACGCCCCGCAGCAGCCGCTGGCCGGCGTGCGCATCACCGGATCGCTGCACATGACGATCCAGACCGCCGTCCTCATCGAGACACTCGTCGAGCTGGGCGCGGACGTGCGCTGGGCGTCGTGCAACATTTTTTCGACGCAGGATCACGCCGCCGCCGCCATCGCGAAGGCGGGCGTGCCGGTCTTCGCGTGGAAGGGCGAATCGCTCGAGGAGTATTGGGACTGCACCTGGAAGGCCATCGTGAACAACGACGGAAAGGGCCCGCAGCTCGTCGTCGATGACGGCGGCGACGTGACGCTTTTTCTCCATAAGGGTTACGAACTCGAAGAGGGCAGCGATTGGGTCCACAGCGCGTCCGGCTCGCACGAGGAGAAGGTCATCAAGGATCTGCTCAAGAAAATCCATGCCGAGAATCCCTTCGTCTTCCACGAGATCGTGAAGGATTGGCGCGGCGTGTCCGAGGAGACGACGACGGGCGTGCATCGCCTCTACAAGCTCCAGGAGCAGGGCAAGCTGCTCGTCCCGGCGTTCAACGTGAACGACTCCGTGACCAAGTCGAAGTTCGACAACCTCTACGGCTGCCGCCACTCGCTCGTCGATGGCCTCAACCGCGCGCTCGACGTAATGATCTCCGGCAAGGTCGCCGTCGTCATCGGCTACGGCGACGTGGGCAAGGGCTGCGCGCAATCGCTGCGCGGCCAGGGCGCGCGCGTGATCGTCACCGAGATCGACCCGATCAACGCGCTCCAGGCCGCGATGGAGGGCTACGAAGTCACCACGGTCGAGGATACGCTCGGCCGCGCCGACATTTACATCACGACCACCGGCAACGTGGACGTCCTCACCATCGAGCACATCGCGAAGATGAAGGACCAGGCCGTGATCGCGAACATCGGCCATTTCGACAACGAGATCCAGGTCGATGCGCTGGTGAACTTCCCCGGCATCGAGCGGAAGAATATCAAGCCGCAGGTCGATCAATACACGTTCCCGGACGGCCACAGCGTTTTCCTGCTCGCGGAGGGCCGCCTCGTGAACCTCGGTTGCGCCACGGGCCACCCAAGCTTCGTGATGAGCAACTCGTTCAGCAACCAGACCCTCGCGCAGCTCGACCTCTGGCGGAATCGGGACGTTTACAAGCCCGCCGTCTATGTGCTGCCGAAGAAGCTCGACGAGGAAGTCGCCCGCCTCCACCTCGCGAAGATCGGCGTGAAGCTCACGACGCTCACCGCGAAGCAGGCCGCCTATCTCGACGTCCCGATCGAAGGCCCCTACAAGGCGGCGCACTACCGGTACTGAGGCGTCCGATTCGCTTGAAATTTCCAAAGCGCACGCTTCGCAAGGGGCGTGCGCTTTTTCTGTTTTCCCGGGCGTGCGGAGCGAAAAGGGGGGGAACTTGGAAATCCCGGTACGGACGTGTTACCTTTTCGTTCCCGTGAAAGCTCCTGAACTTCCCCTCAATGAAACGCAGCGCCAGCAATCGCTCGAGTCCCTCAACATTCTGGAAACGGCCATCGAGGAGCGGTTCGAGCGCGTCACCCGGCTCGCGGCGCGGCTGATCGGCGTGCCGATCGCTGCGATCACCATGGTCGATAGCGGGCGCCAGTGGTTCAAATCGATCCAGGGCATGGATGCCACGGAGACCTCGCGCGAGGTGTCGTTCTGCGGCCACACCATTCTGGGCGACGGGCCTTTCGTGGTGGAGGACGCCACCCAGGACGAACGCTTTGCGGACAACCCCCTGGTGACCGGCGGGCCCCGCATCCGATTTTATGCCGGACACCCCGTGCATTCGCCGGACGGGCAAAGAATCGGCGCGCTGTGCGTGATCGATAATGAACCGCGGAAGCTGACGCGTTCGCAGATGGATGATCTCAAGGATCTGGCGGCGATGGTCGATGTGGAGATCCAGTCGAAGCAACTGGCCGTCGCGCAGATGCGGATGAACGAAGAACTCGCCGCAG
>JAQTOP010000107.1 GCA_028713285.1 Terrimicrobiaceae bacterium | reverse complement strand
ACACGGGCTACACGAAGGAGGAGATGAAGATGCAGAACGAAGGCCGGCGCATCATGCACCTGCCGATGTTCCGCGCCTCGGTCACCTGCGTGCGCGTGCCGGTTTACCGGGCGCATTCCGTGGCGATACACGCCGAGTTCGAGCGGCCCGCGAGCGTTGCCAAGGCGCGGCAGGCCATCGATGCCTTCCCCGGCGTGCGCGTCGTGGATGTGCCCGCCGAGCGGAAATACCCGGTGCCCCTCGAAGTCGCGGACAGGGACGACTGCGAAGTCGGCCGCATGCGGCTCGACAGCGCGATGGAGAACGGCCTGGCCTTCTGGGTCTGCGGCGACCAACTCCTCAAGGGCGCCGCACTGAACGCCGTCCAGATCGCCGAGCTGTTGTAGGCGCTGCCGGGCCGGTCGGACGGGATCGGCTCATCAGTGGCGCAGCAGAAAAGTCATACCCCGAAGGTCCGACCACGCGAGCGTGCAACGATGAGCAGAACGGCAAGGCTCACGCTGCGAAGCAGAGCGGCTAGTGGCTCAGGCAGTGCGACGAGCAGGTTGCCGGCGCCGTGAGATAGTTCGAAAAAGTTGGAGACGTTGTAGCCGAATGGCAAGGTCTCGAGCACCGGCATCCCTACGTGATTTTGCTGGAGAGGCATCCCAAGAACCTCAACGATTCCGGCAGGCAGTCCGCCTCATATCGGCCGATTCCCGGCCAATATGCGAAGATCGAAGCAGCAGCGGCATGCATTCTGCTGGGGATGGGGCTGCGACGGATTTGTAACAGGACGTTGATTGCACATCACCGCCGATTTTCGCCAACCTTGACAAGTTACGTTTTTATTTGCGGCTCCGGGAGAAGCGCGATGAGCCGAAAGGTCGAGTGACCAGCCTAAGTTAATTTGGACAGAAACTAAGATGATTGTAAAATCGAAAATCGGAAGGTTCGCAGCGTGTTGGGTATTCGTCGGGGTCGCGCTGATAGGCGCTGAGGTGCGCGGCGGAGTGTTATTTTCCGAAGACTTCAGCTATCCCGACGGTGGGTTGGTGGCCAACTCGGGCGGGCTGTGGGTGAATAATACCGGCACGGGCCCGCTATCCGTCCTTAATGGCGCAGCCACGGTGACGTCGGCCCAAAGTGAGGATGTCATCCGTTCTTTGGGGTCCACTTTCAGCACGGGAGCCATTTATTTCTCGATTGTGACGACCTTTTCGGTGGTGCCAACAGCGACGGGAAGTTACTTCGCGCACTTTGCAGATTCGGATTCCGGCGCTCTGACCGATTTCATTGCACGTCTGCATGTCAAAGCGGGCGCGACGCCTAATACCGTATTGTTCGGAATTCGCAACTCGGGCACATCCGGAACCAGTGGGGTTTTTGACGCGCAGGAATTCGCTCTGAATCAAAAGGTCGTTTTGATTGTGAAATTTGATTATTCGACTCTTCAGTCCACTCTTTGGATCAATCCGGTCGATGAGTCGAGCCCATCAATCACCGACACACAAACATTCACCTTCGTAGGGGGAGATACTTCAATCAGTCGGGCAAGCCTTCGGCAGGCTGGCGGGATTGGCGCCCAATCTGTGGACAGCTATGTGACCGGCACCACGTTCGCGGACGTATTCGTTGCAGTTCCCGAGCCCGGCACGATTACGATGATCATAGTTGGCCTCGGTGCGGTGCTCTGGGGCGTTGGCCGCCGTCGCGCGTGGTAGATTCGCGGGTGGCGCCGGGACGCAAATAGGAGTTGTCCTGCCAGCGACTTGGTTTAGTTTGGCGCCGGCTATGCGTGAAAATATCGCGATCTTCGGACGCCGGGCGATCTGGATCCTCGCTGCGGGAGTCATTGCGGCGACGCTCGCTCCCGCGTGGTCGCAAGGCGGCGCGACCTACGGGATTGTGGCTTTCTCAGGACAAGGCGCCCCCGGCGGCGGGAACTTCTACGCGTTCGATGCTCCGCGAATTGGCCAGAATGGGGCGGTGGCCTTCGCGAGCCTGCTCGCATCGGAGGGTGACGGCCACCGCGTCTTTGCAGGGCTTCCGGGTGCCCTCCAACTGATTGCGGCGCTGAATCAGCCGGCGCCCGGATTGGAGGCCACGTTCACGACCTTCTCCGGCGTGACGATCAACTCGCTCGGCGGCGCGGCATTCGACGCGGTCGCCCTTGGGGGTGACACCACGATCTCGGGAATCTGGGCAGGCAAGCTCGCGCTAGGCATCCATGCCGGGGGCGGACTGAACGGCGTGCCAGGCTATCTGGTCACGGACGTCGGACCGCCATCATTCAATTCCCTAAACCAGCTCGCCGCCAAGGTGGGCCTCACAGCGTCCTTTGAGACATTGACGGACATCAATTCCGCGCTGGCCGTGGGCTTGCCCGGAGTGTTGCATTCCGCTTTGGCCGTCGGCGATGCGGCTCCTGGATTTCCTTTCGGAACGAAAGTTGTCGATCTGTTCGACGACCGCGATCCCGCAAATGACCGGGTCGATCAAAACGATGCCGGCACGCTGGTATTCAGGGCCGGCGTCTCTGCGCAGCCCGGACCGACACCTGCGCAGACCGGCGTGCTCTACGTCGGCGCTCCGGGGCAGTTTCAGCCGGTGGCTGTGGAGAATGCGCCGGCTCCGGGCATTGCACACGGACTTTTCTCGGGTCTGCACGCGGATCCCTCGATCAGTTCGGATGGAAAAGTCGCCTTCGTGGCGGACTTGAGCGCCGATTCCGAGGATTCCATTGACGTGCCGAACCAGGCGATCTTCGAAGGGACGCCCGGGACTCTGCACCCCATCGTTCGTTCGGGCGATTCCGTGCCGGGCGCGCCGGGTGTGGTATTTTCGAATCTGTTCCGCGCCGGCGTGAACGCGACGGGCGACGTGGTCTTTCTTGCGAATATCACCTACCCGAATCACGCGACGCGGAGAAGCCTCTGGGTGCAGCGGGCGAGCGGACCGCCGGTGCTCCTCGCGGCGAGCGGGGTGAGCCTCGATACGCCCTCCGGCAGCAAGGAGGCGCTCGGGGTGGATTTTGCCGGGCCGGGCGCATTCAACGACCTCAACCAGGCCGTCTTTGAAGCCAGCTTCGCGAACGGGAGGGGTATTTATCTCGCGGACACCCGACCGGGCCCGCCGGTTGTCACCGTAACGACGCCGGGCCAGCCGAAGAAATTCGTCACGATGTCCCGCAAGATTCTGGTCGCCGGCATCGCCGAGGATCCCACCGGCGTTGCCCGGGTGGAGTATTCCGTCAAAAGCGAAAAGCAGCCCGCCGGCAAGTCGCGGAGCATTCCCGTGCGACTCGCGAAGGGCAGCACGAACTGGAGCTTCAAGGTGCCGTTGACCCTCGGCAGGAATCGCATCTCGATCACGGCGACCGACAGGCTGGGCAATCGTTCCGATCCCGTGCAACTGATCGTGCTCCGCTACGTGTGCGGCAATCACGCGGCCGCTCCGCAAAAGTAGGCCCCGACCTCAGCCGCTCAGCGCGGCGAGGATTTCTCCGGCAAGGCGCGGGCTGATGCCCGGCAGTTCCGCGAGCGCTTCCGGCTTCGCGCGGCGGATGCGTTCCACGCTGCCGAATTTCGCCAGCAGCGCCTTCTTGCGCGTCTCGCTGATGCCCGGGATGTCGTCGAGCCGGCTTTCGCTGATGCGGCGCTTGAGCAGCAGGCTGTGGTAGCCGTTCGCAAATCGGTGCGCCTCGTCGCGGATGCGCTGGAGCAGCTTCAGCGCGCCGCTGTCCGCCGGCAGCCGCATGGGCAGGGGACGGGCGGGGCGGTAAATCTCCTCGAATTCCTTCGCGAGCCCGATGATCGGCACCTCGTGCAGGCCGAGCCGCTGAAGTTCCTTGCACGCGCTGCTGAGCTGGCCCTTGCCGCCATCGACGATGATGAGGTCCGGCAGGCCGGCGATGGGGGACTGGCCCGCGGCACGCTTCGCGGCCTCGAAAGGCGACTCCTGGTTGAACCCGGCATCGTCCCCCGCCACGGCGAAGGCTTCGCGCAGCACGCGGCTGTAGCGCCGGCGCACGACCTCGGCCATGCTCGCGAAGTCGTTCTGGCCCGGCACGCCCGCGATGCGGAAGCGGCGGTAGTTCGCGCGGTCCGGCATCCCGTCGCGGAACCGCACCATCGACGCGACGATGTGCGTCGCGCTGATGTTCGAAATGTCGAAGCACTCCATCACGGCGGGCGGGCGGTCGAGCTGGAGGGCGTCCTTGAGCGCGAGCAGGTCCGCGGCCGGGGAGATCGCGCCGGGCAGCGCCTTGTGGATGTAGCGCGTCATCGGCTTCGTCGTCGCGCGCAGGTCGTCGAGCAGGTTGCGCAACTGCGCGGCCTTCTCGAAGTCCAGCCGCTCGGCGGCGGTCTTCATTTCCGCCTCGACCTGGTCGATCATCTGGCGCGACTCGCCCTCGAGAAACTCGCACGCCTCCTCGACCCGGCGGCGGTAGTCCTCCTGCGTAATGCGGCCGATGCAGGGCGCGGAGCAATTTTTGATGATGTCGTCGAGGCAGTGCCTGTAGTCGCGCTCGTCCGGAACGGGAGGGCGGCACGAGCGAATGCCGAAGCGCTTGCGGATCGCATTGAGCGTCGAGCGGAGCGCCCCGCTGTGCGCGAACGGCCCGAAATAGCGGGCGCCATCGTCCTTCTTGAGGCGGGTGAGCGCGAAGCGCGGGTAGGGCTCGTTTAGGCCGACGCGCACGAGGAGGAAGCGCTTGTCGTCGCGAAAACTCACGTTGTATTTCGGCCGGAATTCCTTGATGAGCCGCCCTTCGTAGAGCACGGCCTCCGCCTCGCTGCGCACGACGTGCCACTCGAAATCCCAGATGCTGTCGATGAGCGCGCGCGTCTTGCGGTCGGCGGTCATCTGGCGCGACGGCATGAAGTAGTTGCCCACGCGCTTGCGCAGGTCGCGGGCCTTGCCCACGTAGATGACCTTCTTGAGCCGGTCGCGCATCACATACACCCCGGGCTTGTGCGGCACATCGTGCAGGCGGGCGTTCAAATCAGGTTTCGCGTTGGACATCGAGGAGCAAAATTTACCACGGATCACGCGGATGGCACGGATGGGAAATGGATCAAATTGGTGAAATCTGTGCTATCCGTGGGACCATCGTATGTCTGCGTATCCGCGGGGAGCGTTTAATTCGCACTGGTTCAATCTCTTCAATGCGGTCGCCTTCCAGGTGATGATGGGCGCGCCGATTGTGCTCTTCGCGAAATCGCTCGGCGCCTCCTCGACCGTGATCGGCATCATCGCCGCCTTCACTCCGCTGATGACCGTGATGCAACTGCCTGCCGCGCGGTTCCTCGACCGCTATTCGTATCGCCAGTTCGTGCTGAACGGCTGGGGCCTGCGGACGTTTTTTATTTTCATCGTGGCCATCGTGCCGCTGCTCGGGTTTCTCGACAACACCTCGAAGCTCGCCGTGCTGCTCGCGACGCTCTTTATCTTCAATCTGCTGCGCGGCATTTCCTCGGCGGGCTGGATGCCCTGGATCGCCGCGATTATTCCGGAGCCCGTGCGCGGCAGATTCCTCGCGCGGGACCAGCTTTTCACCTTCACCGGCAGCCTGCTCGCGCTCGTCGCATCGGCATTCGTGATGAATGGGCGCGTCGTGCCGTGGGAGTTCTCGCTGGTGTTCCTCCTCAGCGCGCTGGGCGGAACGGCGAGCCTCTGGTTCATCCAGCGCATTCCCGACGCACCCTGCGGCGACACGATGTCGCGCTCCGCCCATCCCGTGCCGTGGCTCGCCATGCTGGCGCATCCGCCGTTCCTGCGGTTGCTCGGTTTCAACGTGCTGTTCATGACCGTGATCGGCAGCCTGGGCGTGTTCACGATCGAATACCTGCGCGAGTATCAGAAATTCGAAGCCAATCTTGTGCTGATGCTTTCCGGCGTGGCTTTCGTGGGGCCGATCCTTTCCCTCATGCTCACGGCGCGCATCATCGACGGCGTCGGCAGCAAGCCGATCCTGCGGGCGGCGCTGGCGACGTTCGCGCTCGTCCTGCTCGGGTGGCTGTTGATTGCAGGCGGCGTGCTGCCCTGCTCGGTGCCCATCGTGATGACGTTGAATTTTTTCACCGGCCTTGCCGCGGCGAATTTCAACGTGGCGAACCTGCGCATCACGATGGCCACGATGCCGGAGATGGGGCGGAACCACTTCTTCGCGCTGTTTACCGTGATCACGAGCCTCGGGCTGGGCGCGGCGCCGGTGATGTGGGGCGTCACGCTCGACGCCATCGGCAGCTACGAACTGGTCACCGGCTGGTTCGCATGGCGGCGGCACAGCATTTACTTCGCCGTGCTGCTTGCGCTCGATCTCGTGGCGCTGTTTGCAATCTCGAAGCTGGTCGAGCGCGCGGATTTGCGCGAGCCGGCCGAGGCGGCCTTCGCGGACGCGATGCGGAAAAATATTTCCTAGTCGCGCCGGGGAGCGATCTGCAAATCCTGGCGCAGTCCGGCAATGCTGTGGTCGGGCAGCACGCCGCGCCACTGCACACCCGGATAGACGATGGAGCGGCGTCCGATGAGCGATCCGGGGCTGAGCACGGCGTTGCAGCCGATCTCGGCGTGGTCGCCGATCACCGCGCCGAATTTGCGCAGGCCGGTCTCGACGGGGCCTTCCGCTGTGGCGATGCGCACGGGTTCATGGTCGAGGCGGACATTCGAGAGAATCACGCCGGCGCCGAGATGCGCCTTGTGCCCGAGAATCGAGTCGCCGACGTAATTGAAATGCGGCACCTGGGCGTCGTTGAAAACGAGGCAATTCTTGAACTCGCACGAGTTCCCGGCCACGACGCCGTCGCCGAGGATCACGTTTTCGCGGATGTAGGCGCCGTTGCGAATCTCGCAATTTTCGCCGATCCACGCCGGGCCTTTGATCATGGCGCCCTGCTCGATGACGGTGCCTTTTCCGACGTAAACGGAGCTGCTGATGAAAGGGCGCCCGACGAGCTTGCCGAGGATCGCGGGCTTGAGCCGGAACTGCAGGTAGGCGGCGATCTTCGGCAGCGCCTGCCAGACATGCTCAACGTCCTCGAAGAGCAGGCTGTGCCCGGTCTGCGAAAGGTCGAGAAACTGATCGGGCGCAAACATGTCGGAACCGCAGATTACGCAGATTGCGCAGAGAACTCTAGAAATCGAATTTCGTCCGGGCCACTCGCTTGATGCCGAGTTGAGCCGACTTGAAGTTGAGCAACAGAGCGAGGTCGAGTCCAGTGATCGCCAGGTAGCCGAGCATTTGGGCAACGTGATCCTCGCTAAAGGCTACGACGACCTTTGGATCGACGATAACTTTCTCTTCGACGATGCGATCCGGAACGAGGGCGCCGATGAGCTGATTCCGATAGTGGACGGGATAACGTTTTTGCTGCTCTGCCCGGAGTCCGACGGCATTGAGTTCGATCAACAGGGCGTTCTCATAGAGCTTCTCGTCGAGCCCCGGTTTTAGTTCGTTAAGAACTGTCATGGCCGCGCCGATGATCCGATGACTGAGTTCTTTGTGAGGAAATGGATCAGTCATCATCTGCGTTCTCGGCGAAATCTGCGGTTAGCTCTTCGAAACCTTCTGGCCGTCCTTCGTGTCTTTTACGGTCCAGCCGAGCGCTGCGATTTCGTCGCGCAGCCGGTCGCTTTCCGCCCAATTCCTTGCCGCGCGGGCCGCGGCGCGCCGGGCGAGCAAATCCTCGACCTCGAGCGGGATCGCAGCCGCGTCGGGTTCGAAGCGGAGGATCGAATTCGCGGCGTCGCGCCAGCCGGCGAGCGTGCGCGCCTGGCCGGGCGTGAGTTCGCCCGCGTCGAGACGCTTGTTGGACTCGCGGATGAGTTCGAAAAGGGCTCCCAGAGCGGCGGAGATGTTGAGGTCGTCATCGAGCGCGGCGCCGAAGGCTTCGACATTCAAATCCGGCGGCAGCGGTTCGCCCACGGCGGCGGCGGTCTCGTCGAGGCGGCGGCTCCATGCGTCGATGCGTCCGAGCGCGCTCCGGGCCGCGGCGAGGCCGTCGGATGTGAAGTTCAGCGGCTCGCGGTATTTCACGGAGAGCAGCGCGTAGCGGACCTCGCGACCGGTCCAGCCCTTGTCGAGCAGGTCGCGCAGAGTGTAAAAATTCCCGGCGCTTTTCGACATTTTCTGGTTGTCCACGAGCAGGTGCTTGCAGTGCATCCACAGCCGCACGAAGGGCAAGCCGGTGACGCATTCGCTTTGCGCGATCTCGGCTTCGTGATGGGGAAATATATTGTCCTCGCCGCCGCAGTGGATATCGATCTGCGGGCCGAGGATGCCGGTGGCCATCGCGCTGCATTCGATGTGCCAGCCGGGGCGTCCGCGCCCCCACGGGCTGTCCCACGCGACCTCGCCGTCGGTTTCGTTCCAGGATTTCCACAGGGCGAAGTCACCGACGCTTTCCTTCTCGTAATCGTCGCTGCTCACGCGGCCCGAGGGGCGGAGTTCGTCGAGGTTGAGGTGCGCCAGCCGGCCGTAGGCGGGGAAGCTGCGAATGCGGAAATACACCGAGCCGTCCTCGGCCTGGTAGGCGTGGCCGCGCTCGACGAGGGCGGCGATCATTTCGATCATCCGCGCGATGTGGTCCGCGCCGGTGGCTTCGGGGAAATGCGCGGCGCGCTCGATGCGCAGCGTGTCGAGATCGTTAAAAAACGCTGTCTTGAACGGCTGGGTGAATTCGGCCAGCGGGACGCCGGCGGCGCGGCAGCCGCGGATCGTCTTGTCATCCACATCCGTGAGGTTCATCACGCGGGTGACGGTGAATCCGCGAAACTCGAGGTGGCGCTGGAGGAGATCCTCGAAGACGTAGGCGCGGAAGTTTCCGATGTGCGCGTAGTTGTAAACCGTCGGGCCGCATGTGTAGAGGCTCACGCGGCCGGGCTCGCGCGGAGTGAACGGCTCGACCTGGCGGGTGAGGGTGTTGAAATAGGAAATGCCCATCGGAAAATTCAAAAATTCATGGCCGTTCCACGCTGGCGACGGCCATGGCGGCGATGCCTTCGCCGCGTCCGAGAAAGCCCATGCCTTCGTTCGTGGTCGCCTTGATGCCGATGCGATCCGGCGCGAGCGCGAGTGCGCTCGAGAGCGCCGCCTTCATTCCCGCGAGATGGGGGGCGATCTTCGGCTCCTCGGCGATGAGTGTCGCGTCGATGTTAACGAGCTCGAAGTTTTTCGCGGTGAGCGTCTCACGCACGCGGCGCAGGATTTCGAGGCTGCTGATGCCGCGGATCGATTCGTCGGAATTCGGAAAGAAATGGCCGATGTCCCGTTCACCCGCCGCGCCGAGGATGGCGTCCGCGATGGCGTGGCTGAGCACGTCGGCATCCGAATGGCCGTCGAGGCCGCGGTCGTGGGGAATCTCGATGCCGCCGAGGACGAGCGGTCGGTGTTCCGCGAAACGATGGACGTCGTAGCCGATGCCGGTGGTGATCATGAGTGAAAGGACCACGGATAGCACGGATGCCACGGATCAATACGAGATGAACCGCAGAGGGCGCAGAGGGCGCAGATCGCGCAGAGAATTTCATCTGCGGTCTTTGCGAAATCTGCGGTTCTTAACATCCGTGGCATCCGTGGTTAAATTCCCAAATCGATGTTTCCGCTCGTGGCTGCAATGGAGTATTTGTCGGGCTCCGTGGCGTGCGGTCGCAGATCGACCTTGCCTCCGGCGGTTTCCACGAGGAGCAACCCCGCGGCGATGTCCCAGAGGCTGATCAAGCCCTCGACGTAGGCGTCGAGCCGCCCGCAGGCGACGTAGGCGATGTCGAGCGAGGCCGAGCCCATCATGCGGCACTTCTTGGCCTCGCGCACCATGCGGGTGAAGAGCGGGAGGCTGGCGTTCACGGAGTCGAGCGTCTTCGACAGGCCGATCGCCACGATGGACTCGGACAGCTCCGTGCGATCGCTCACGCGGATCGGCAGGCCATTGAGCGTGGCGGGCCGGCCCTCCTCGCAGGCCCAGAGTTCGTCGCGCATGGGATCGTAGATCACACCGACGAGGATGCGCTTTTCGCGCCGCAGCGCGATGGACACGGCGAAATGCGGGACGCCGTAGAAAAAGTTCACCGTGCCGTCGATCGGGTCGATGATCCACTGGTATTCGCTGTCCGGATCGCCGCGCATGCCCTCCTCGCCGTAGATGGCGTGGTCGGGGTAGCGGGCAAGGAGCAGGGACTCGATGAGCGTCTGCGAGCGCCGGTCGAGTTCCAGCTTGATGTCGTGGGCGTGGTTCTCATCGACCTTGAGGGCGGCGCCGAAGTTCGCGCGGAGCAACCCGCCGGCGGCCTGGGCGGCTTCCACCGCGGCATGGAGATAGTCGGACATGGGGCGGGATGTTGAACCACGGACGGCCCGGATGCCACGGATAATTGTCGCCGCGCCGGCTTGCCGGCATTGCCGCTTGGAAGTCCGGGCCGGCGGCGGTAGGGTTGCAAACG